>JAKSQA010000229.1 GCA_024404335.1 Mailhella sp. | reverse complement strand
GATTTGCGCGGGGCGGCGTCACGGTCGCATCATCTCTCGGCGCGGACAGACTCGTTTTCGGCTCGGAGAGCGGCGACGGCGAGCTCGTCGAAAAGCTCGCACGGATAAAAGCCTCCGCCGAATATAAGCAAGCCGCACTTGCCGCCGAAATATGCGGCCACCTCATCAGATCCGCCGAGCACTGCTCCGAAACACTGAGCATCTCCACGCTCGGGAAGCTCCTCGATTCCGCCATCGGCGCGGGCGAACGCATCCCCGCACCTGCGGACGGCCGAAAATCGGCAATGCCTTCGATAGAAAGCCCCGCGCGCCTGCGCGGCCGGGTGCGCTGCGCCCTGTGGTGGGATGCGACCGACCCCGGCAGCTCCCTGCGCCCTCCCCAGACATGGGAGGATGCCGAATTTCGCTTCCTCGAAGAGCGGGGCATCACACCCCCTCTCGACTATGCCGAACGCAGGCGCGCAGAGGCCCACGGGTGGAAGACGCCCTTCGCCCTTGCCGACAGCCTCGTGCTCATCGTTCCCGAGGAAAAGGCAGGCGAGGCAGTGCGCTGCCACCCCGTCTTCCCGCTGCTCGGCATCGATCCGAAGGAGATGGCGACCCTCACCCTTGAGGAATGGCTTCAGGGCGCCGACCTGCCCGGTCTCGGCCGCCTGGCAGGCGAGGCGGTGCAGCCCTCCGAGCCCACGCCCGTATTCCCGAACGAAACGGGGCGGGAGCTCCGGCTTCCCTCCACGCTCAGCCCAACGTCGGCGGAGAATCTCGTATCCTGCCCTGCCAGATGGTACCTGGAGAAAATGCTGCATATCAGACCCGGGCGCAGCAGCCTGCAGGATGCCAAGCCCCTGATGGGCAATCTCGCCCATGACGCGGTGGAATCCATCCTCCTCCCCCAGGGAAATGCCGCGGGAACCGGCGTCTCCGGCGGCTCCGGTGGTTCAGAGAACCCGGTTTCCGTCACGGCCAAGGCAGGCGATACATCTGCCCATGCCGGAACCACGCCCGATGCGACGCCGGACCGCATCGAAGGACTGCTGCTGAAGGCGGCCGCCGCAAAGGGCGCACGCTTTACGCACCCAGGTGCCCGCTTCGAGCTCTCCATCATGGCGGAAAGGCTTGCGAAGTCGCTCTCCCTCCTTCGCACGCGCCTTGAGGAGAAAGACCTCCATGCCGTCGCCTCGGAACTCGACCTGCCTGAAGATGAGACGAAGCGCCCCCTCATAGGAGGCATCCCCTTCCACGGCCGATGCGACCTGCTGCTGGCGCGGAACGGCTCCACGGAGCCTGCCGGCGTAGTCGACCTCAAATATTCGAGCAACACCAAGAAATTCGAAGACCACATGCTCAAAGGCTCCGTCCAGCTGGAAGCCTACCGCCGGCTGACCGGGGCATCTTCCGGCATCGAGATCATGTACGCCCTGCTGGAGAACGCGTGCATCCTTGCCGAATCGGATTCGCCGGCACCGTATGATTCCGATACGTTCTGGGAGAAGCTGAAGGCCGACATTGCCTCGGCCCTTGACGGGATCCGCAGCGGCCGGCTCTCCTTCGCAGAAGAGAAGGAGCGGGAGGCCGTCTGCAAATACTGCGGGTTCATCAATCTCTGCCCGGCAGCGCCGAAAACGACATCAACGCAGGGAGCGGACTGATGGAAAACATGGAGAAGACCGTAATCAAGGCAAGCGCAGGCACCGGCAAGACCCACAACCTGCTCGGCAGATACCGCGAGGTCCTCGGCGGCCCTGCGGATGCGGAAAAGCCCGCCGCCCCGGGCCCGTTCGCATCCTGCCCATGCACGCCCGATGAGATAATGGCCGTCACCTTTACGAACAAGGCGGCCGACGAGCTCAGGGACCGCCTCAGAAGCGACCCATGGATAGCCTCTCAGCCGGGAGCCGCAGACGCCATCGACGGATCCTGCATAGGCACCGTCGACAGTATATGCCTGCGCCTTCTCCAGGAATACGCCCTCGAGGCCGGCATATCCCCCGCATCGGACCAGCTCTCGGCGGAAGACGCCGCGGCCGTGTTCACGGATTCGGCAGTCGGCGTCCTTCCGGACTACCGAGAGATGGTACGCCTCTACCTCGCCTTCGGCATCGCCAATGATGTGGAGGACACTGACACCGGCGAAAAGGCCGCACCCTGGCTTCTTGCCGCGCGCAGGATCTCCCAGGCGGCGCGCTCCTCGGACATCTCTCCTGACAGACTGCTTGAGGAATCCCTGCCCGCATCCCTGAAGAGGCTCCGGGCCGTACTCGGCCGGAAGGAATTCCAGCCCGGCGGATCCCTCGAAGAGCTTGTCGAGGACTTCCGCGCCCAGAGGGCCATCCAGGCCGATGAGGCATCCTATAACAGAGGCTCCAAAGGGACCGCCAAGATTTCCGACTATGGGCTTACAAACATCAGCTTCATGCGGCGCCTCATGCCCGAAGCCATGGAGTGGAAGGACTGGTTAGGGCTTATAAAACATGATGGCGGAACCTGCAGGCAGGATCTGAATCTGTTTGCCGGA
>JAKSQA010000228.1 GCA_024404335.1 Mailhella sp. | reverse complement strand
CCGAGCGTCGTCTACTTCGACGAGCCCTCCGCCGGGCTCGACCCCGTGAGCGCCGCCCGCCGCGACGACCTCATCCTCCAGCTGCGCGACACGCTGGGCATGACGGTCATAGTCGTCACCCACGAGCTCGCCAGCATATTCGCCATTTCCAACAACTCCGCCTTCCTTGATGCGAAGACGCGCACCATGATCGCCACCGGCGACCCGCACGAGCTGCTGCACAGCGGCCCCGACGACGTCGTCGAATTCCTTACCCGCGGCAGGGGCCGCGGCCATGGAGAACTCCATTGAGCGACAAAGGAACAAAGACCCTCATCGGCTTCTTCGTGCTCGGCGCGCTGGCGCTTTTCATCCTGTTCGTCTCGCTGCTCGGCAGCGGCTTCTTCACGAAGAACGTCAACGACAAGTACGCGCTCTACTTCGAAAGCTCGCTCAAAGGGCTCACGCAGGGCTCGCCCGTCTACATGAAGGGCATCAAGATCGGCAAGGTCGACGAGATCCGCCTCTTATCCGCCCCTGCCGGGCAGGACGACGGCTCCTCCTTCGACCTGCGCACCGTGGTCATCGCTGAAATCGAGAACAGCAAGATCGACAGCGTGGCCGATGTGGCCGACAAGGAAGAGCTGAAGTACGAATCCATGTCGAAGGAGGACTTCCTCCATCTGCTCTACGATTCCGGCCTGCGCGCCAAGCTGGGCATGGCCAGCTTCCTCACCGGGCAGCTCTGCATCGAGCTCGACTTCATGAAGAGCCCCACGCCCTACGACAAGAAGAAGCTGCGGACCTACAGGGGATACTACGAGATCCCCACGCAGCTCTCCTCCATCGACAAGGCGCTCGAGACCCTTGAGAGCATACCCATCCGCCAGGTCATGCGCGACGCCACCGACGCATTCGTCTCCCTGAGCAAGCAGCTCAAGGCCATCGACTTCGAAGGTCTCATCAGCGACATGCGCGTCACCAGCCGCACCGTCACGAAGCAGGTCGACTCCTTCGGCTCGCTGCGTGACGACATGGGCCGCCTCATCACCACGCTCAACGGCCTCGCCTCCATGACGGGCACCGAGGCGAAGCCGCTCATGCGCAGCGCGGGCTCCGTCCTCTCCGATGCCGACAAACTCGTGCGGCAGATGACCTCCGCCGTGGAGGAGGCGAAGGCCACGATGGAGAGCCTGCGCAGCAGCTCCGATGCCGCCCGCGGCACGATGGGCCCCGATTCCGCAGCCATGCTTGAGTTCAGCCGCACGCTGCAGGCACTCCAGAAGGCGGCCAAGGCCATTTCCGATCTTTCCACCATGCTTGAAATACAGCCGAATTCCATCATCTTCGGGAGGAAGGCGCAATGAGGACTATGATTGCCGCGGCCGCCATGGCCGCCCTGCTCGCAGGATGCTCCCTGCCCGGAGCGAAGAACGCGCCCGATGCGCACTGGTATGTGCTTGACGCCCCCGCCGCCGTCCAGCCGTCGGCGGCCCGGGTCGAGGTCGTGCCCGCCGTGCTGCCCGGCTACCTCGGCAGGCCGCAGATTGTGGAGCGCGAGGGCGGCGTCTCCCCCCGCATCCATGACTTCGACCGCTGGGGCGAGGAGCTCGGCTCCGGCTTCACCCGCGTGCTGTGCGCCGGCCTTGCGAAGGAAGGCGTCTCCGCCGCCGTGCTGCGCCAGGGCGTCTCCGCCCCCGTGCGGCTCAAGGTCGAGGTGCGCCGCTTCGAAGGCTCCGTCGGCGGAGCGGCCATGCTCGAGGCCGACTGGGAGATCTGCACGGCCGGCACCTGCGGCCGCCGCGGGACCTTTGCCGCCGATGCCCCGGCAGGCGGCTCCATAGCCTCCATGATCGAGGCCGAATCCGCCCTCATCGCCGGATTCGCACGCGACCTCGCCGCCAGGCTCCGCTGATTCCGCAGAAAAAACAAAGGGAACCCATGTCTAAGGAAACCATACGCGACTGGAAAGGCTCCATCCTCGGCTGGGTCGAGACGGGCTTCTTCAAAGACACCATCCACGACAAGTCGGGCCGTCTCCTCGGCTGGTATGACAAGTCCGACGGCTACACCCATGACAAGTCGGGGAAGCGCATCGCCAAAGGGAGCCAGCCGGGCCTGCTTCTGCGCTGAGCCTCCTCGTTTTCCCCGCAGGCGCCGCATACCGCCGCCCCGTATGAAGCGCCTTCTCTGCGGGGCGTAATGCTTGCGCCAAAGCCCCCATCGGGATAAAATCGGCAGATTCCGCAGTCACCGCGGTCAACCATGCAGGATTCCGGAGGAAACATGGAACAGGATATCTATACCGAAGCGCCTTCCAGCTACGACACCCTCGCCAACCTCGGCCCTCTGGCCCGCCTTGCAGGCCGCTGGTACGGCGACCAGGGCGAAGACACCCATCCCCAGGCCGACGGCCCCGAGACCGAGCCCTATGTGGAGACCATCGACTTCGACCTGCTCGACGCCCAGAACAACGGCCCGCAGGTGCTCTACGGCCTCCGCTACCATGTGGCCGTGAAAAAGCCCGGCGAAAACGCC
>JAKSQA010000227.1 GCA_024404335.1 Mailhella sp. | reverse complement strand
CGGCAAAGGCCCGGTCCGCCAGCGTATCAGGCGGAAGAAGCGCATCAAGCACGACGAACCTCTCCGGCTCCTGCCCGGCGAGGGAAAGGAAGCCCCCGCGTATCCGGCGGTGGAAGGAAAGCTCCTCGGCTTCGAAGCGCCCTTCGCTCTCGGAGGTCCCCTCCGCGCCGTTGCGCGTCCGGGCCCTGCGGAGCCCCTCCTCCTCTGGAAGGTCGAGAAGGAACGTGACGTCAGGGTCGAGGCCTCCGGCGGCGACGGAGGAGAGCTCCTTCAGCATGTGGGCATCCATGCCCCGCCCGAAGCCCTGGTAGGCCACCGTGGAATCCGCATACCGGTCGCAGAGCACCCAGGTCCCGGCAGCCAGCGCCGGGCGGATGAGCTCCGCCACATGCTGCGCCCGGTCCGCCAGGAAGAGATGGAGCTCCGCCAGGGGCGCCACGCTGACGCCCGCATCCAGCAGAAGCGGCCGTATGCGGAGCCCCAGGGAACAGCCGCCCGGCTCGCGCGTGACGACGGCGCTGATGCCTGCGGAGGCAAGCCTTTCCGCCAGTCCGCGGGAGAAGGTGCTTTTTCCGGAGCCTTCTATTCCTTCGATACTGATAAACATGAATCCTCACCTGCGTAAAGCCTGCTCTGCGGGTGCCGGATGGCGCCCGGCGCACTGCGCGGAGCCTGCGGGCATCCCCTGCCCGCATGGAGGCCGGGAAGCGCAGCGCCTACCTGGGCTGCCGTTCCGCCGCCATCAGCCGGACCGAAGCATCCGTCAGCCGCGGCTTCCGTGCGCACGCCCCCGCCTTTACCACACTTCTTCCTCTTCTTCCCACGGGGAAGGCCCGCCTTTCGTCTTCAGGGTTCTTCCTGAAGCGGCGGCCTCGGTGCCTGCGCCGGCAGGCTCCGGGGTGGAGCTCTCCTGCCGGCCTCCCATCATGGCCATAAGATCCGCCTGCACGATCGCGGGGCCGGCCTTCTTCGGCTTCCTCAGCCGGCGCAGCTCCTGCTCCAGAGCCTTCCTGGCGGCCCGCTCCTCCTCGAGCTCGCGCTCAAGCGCCTCCCTGGCCATGACCTCACGGTCAAGCCTGAACGCCAGCGCGGCTGCGGACCCGGAGCCGTCTGACTGCATGGGCCCGGAGGCCTCCTGTGCCGGAGCATCCTGCTCAGGCGTGTGCATGGGGCGGCAGAGGTCGCGGCGGTACAGAGGCATGTACGTCCAGTACGAGCCGGGATCCCCTTCCCGGGGAGGGAAATTGGAGCGGAAATAGGCGGCCTTCGCATCGATGTCGTCGGCATGGTGCAGGACGAAGGCCTCGATGGACATCGGCTCCCTGATGGCGCCGAAGTCCGTCTGGCCGTGATGACTTGCGATGAGATGCCGGAAGTGGGCGGCCAGCTCGGACTCAAGCCCCGAGCGGATGATGAACGGCTCCAGACGGAGCAGCCCCTGGAGCAGATGCCCCATCATGCGGCCCTCGCCCGTATACTCCGTGCTGAGCGTTCCCGACATCTCCTCGAGTTTGCCGATGTCGTGCAGCGCGGCGGCGGCCAGGAGAAGCTGGCGGTCGAGTTCGGGATAAAGCTCCGAAAGCGCCATGCAGAGCTTCGCGACGGAAAGGGAGTGCTCGAGAAGCCCGCCCGCGTATGCGTGGTGGATGGCCTTGGCCCCGGGCGCAGTCATGAGGCCGCGGCGTATGGACTCGTCACCGAGGACGGACTGCATGAGCCTGCGCCATGGGGCATGCGTGAGCACTGCGCCGCACAGCGCCTCCAGCTCCTCCATCATCTCCTCGGAGGAGCGGGCCGAACAGGGCATGTAGTCCGATGGATCGAGCGCCGCGGTCTCCTCTTCGGAAAGCAGGCGCATGTCATCCACGGTGATCTGCATCTGGTCGCGGTACATGCCGCACTTGCCCGTCACCTCGGCAGCCGCCCCCTGCTCTATGGCCGGGAACCGCAGGCTGAGAGGGCTCCATATCTTGGCCTCGGCCGAACCGGAGGCGTCCTTCAGCTCAAGGCGCCAGTACGGGCCGTTCCGGGACTCGGAGCGGACCGCAGACGACACGAAATACACCGACCTTACCGCATCGCCCGAGCTGATGCCGGCGATCTGCTGATGTTCTGACATTTTCCCACCGGAGTATTTGACATTTACCCGCGCCTGCATACATAACATCGGAAGACACGGGGCCGGGCGCATGCGCCGGCACTTCCTTTTCTGCAACTTTAGCAAGCCGATTGTCAAAGCCTTTGTCCGAGGTCAACCATGCGCATCCTGCTCAGCAACGACGACAGCATCCTCAGCCCGAATCTGCAACTGCTCCACGCCGCACTCAAAGCGCGCGGCCATGAGCTGCGCGTCGTCGCTCCGGCGTCCCAGCATTCCGGCGCGGGCTCAAGCCTCACCGTGCACGAGCCCATCCTCTGGAAGAAGATATCCCTTCCCGATGCGGCGGGCGGCCCCATGGAGGGCATCTCCGTCCAGGGCACCCCGGCCGACTGCACGATACTCGCCCTGCGCGGCCTGCTG
>JAKSQA010000226.1 GCA_024404335.1 Mailhella sp. | reverse complement strand
AGAGCAGGATGAAGCCGTTGTAGAAAAGCGGTGTCAGGGCGGGTACGGCGAACTGTCTTCTGATATAGAGCAGGGCCGTGAGGCATGCCCCGGGCAGGAAGAACACCTGCGCCGGCAGCACGATCCGAAGGAAGCGCACGAGGCGGGCGCACTGCTCGCTTCCGAATCCGGGCGCGACCGCGGGCGCAAGAAGAGGCGCGGCGATCCATGCCGCGGCGGAAAGGAGGCCTATGGCCAGTACCGCCCAGCAGAACACCGTGCCGAACAGGCGCCATCCGTCCTCCTCATCCTCCTCGAAACGCCTGGAAAGCAGGGGGATGAGCGTGATGGAGACATAGCCGCCCGCCAGAAGGTAGTTGAGGAAATCGGGCACCACGAATGCCGCGAAGTAGATGTCCGTCTCTCCGCCCGCACCGAACTGCCACGAGATGATCTTGTCGCGCAGAAGCCCCATGAAGCGGGAAACCAGAATGCTCGCCGCCATGATGAGGGCGGCCGCTCCCATTTTCTGACTAGTTGTTAAAGCCATATCGCATAGGCATCGCCGCTGATGCGGCGGCTGAGAGTATCCTGACGCTTTCGGGGGGTATGACGACATAGTCCCTGCGCATCGGCCGGTGACGGGCGGTCACGATGGAGGAGGGGATGCTGTAGAGCGCCCCCGGCTCAAGGCGGCAGTCCAGCAGATGGAGGCCCTCGCCGTCCATGTAGTGCCCCGTGGTCCAGTGGTCCACATAGGGCCTTTCGGAACCCGAAGAGAAGCGGAGGAAGCGGAATACGGATATCCTGGGGATCGGCGGCGATGCCGCCCCCCTGAGCGCCTCCCACACATTCCCGCACGGCGCTCCTTCGGAGAAGGGAGCCTCGACCCTCAGGCCGGGGAACTCATGAGCGCGTACGTCGTCGAGCATGCCGTCGACAAGACGGACATAGTCGGTGCGGTGCTCAAGGACTCTGCGGAATCCCTCGGGATCGGCCGACTCCCTGACCAGGGTGCGGTTGTATATGCGGCGTGCGGCAAGAGGAGGCAGGCCGAAAAGGACCTGGAGCGCGTTAAGCACGGCATAGATGGCACAGAAATTATCGATCCTGCCCTGGAAATATGCCTGCATGCTTCACCTCCCCGCCCTTCCGGCGCGTCGCGAGTCTACTTGCAAACGCCCTTCAGCACAAGTTCTCCCCTTCCGCACCTTTCCATATTTTTCAGTCTCCACTCTCTGGACACGGATACCTCCGGAGTGTATAGTGCTTGCACGGATTATATCAAGATAACTTGATATAAAGATATAGGATTCATCGGCCGAACCGGGCCACCACCATAGAGGAGCATACATGATCCCTTCCAAAGGCAGATATCTTTTCACGTCCGAGTCCGTCACTGAAGGCCATCCCGACAAGGTCGCCGACCAGATCTCCGATGCCGTGCTCGACGCGATCATCGCGCAGGACCCCGAGTCCCACGTCGCATGCGAAACGCTTGTGACCACCGGCATGGCCGTCATCGCCGGCGAGATTACCACCGGCGCCCGCATCGACCTTTCCTCCATCGTCCGCAAGACCATCAAGGACATCGGCTACACCGGAACCGACATGGGCTTCGATGCCGGCACCTGCGCCATCATCTCCTCCATCGACAGCCAGTCCCCCGACATCGCCCAGGGCGTCAACCGCACGAAGCCCGAGGACCAGGGCGCCGGCGACCAGGGCATGATGTTCGGCTTCGCCTCCAACGAGACCGACACCCTCATGCCCGCCCCCATATACTGGGCCCATCAGCTGTCGCTCCAGCTCGCCCGCGTCCGCAAGAACGGCATCGTCGACTTCTTCCGCCCCGATGGAAAGACGCAGGTCTCCTTCGAATACGTCGACGGCAAGCCCGTCCGCATCAACAACGTGGTCGTCTCCACCCAGCATTCCCCCAACGTCGACCACGACGCCATCGTCGATGCCGTCAAGAGGGAGGTCATCCGTCCCATCCTCGAGCCCACCGGCTTCTACGATGAGAAGGACTGCGAGATCTTCATCAACACCACCGGCCGCTTCGTCATCGGCGGCCCCATGGGCGACTGCGGACTCACCGGCCGCAAGATCATCCAGGACACCTACGGCGGCATGGGCAACCACGGCGGCGGCGCCTTCTCCGGAAAGGACCCCTCCAAGGTCGACCGCTCCGGCGCCTACATGGCCCGCTATGTGGCCAAGAACCTCGTCGCCTCCGGCCTTGCCGACCGCTGCGAAGTCCAGATCGCCTACTGCATCGGCGTTGCCGAACCCGTCTCCGTCCTCGTCCATACCTTCGATACCGGCAAGCTCCCCGACGAGCAGCTGACGAAGGTCGTCCGTGAGGTCTTCGACCTCCGTCCGTACTTCATCAGCAAGCGCCTCGACCTGAAGCGCCCCATCTATCTCAAGTCCTCCTGCTACGGCCACTTCGGCCGCGAGCTCCCTGAATTCGCCTGGGAGAAGCGCGATGCCGTCGCCGACCTGCTGACCGCAGCCAAGATCTGATCCTTCGCATCAGGCATGCACAGGAAGGCCGCATCCCAATCGGGATGCGG
>JAKSQA010000225.1 GCA_024404335.1 Mailhella sp. | reverse complement strand
ATATCCTTGAAGTTCGCTCTTGCGAGACCGGCGACCTGGACATTGTCCACCTCGCCTGCGATGGCCTTCACCGCCTCGAAGTCGCCGTCGCTGGCGGCAGGGAATCCGGCCTCGATGACATCGACGCCGAGGGCTTCAAGCTGGCGGGCGATACGGAGCTTTTCGCTGAGATCCATCGTTGCGCCGGGAGACTGCTCTCCATCGCGAAGCGTAGTGTCGAAAATGATAACATGGTCTGACATGCAATTCCTCCTGCTGTCCGCCGAAACCGCGCTGTAAAAAAAGCTGTTCCGACTTCCGACGGAACAGCTTTTCAGTTCTTATTCGTCAGAAACCACGGTCATCGGCCGCAAAGAAGCAGGCCGCAAAGTCGGCCGTCAAGAAGCGCGAAGGAAAGACACGTTCCCGCAGGGACGCTTATCTTCAGTTCGGTTCTGAGGCTGGACTTCATCGTGGTCTCCGATTGCCATATTCTGATATTGGCATCTACGATACGCAATTCAAAATCTTTATGCAAGGGAAAAAGCGGAAAACCGGTTTCCGGCGCCGCTCCTATGCGGTCCCCTTCACGACGAGCTCCTTGGCTGCCCTGTAGTCGAACTTGCCCGATCCGCGCAGCGGCGGATGCTTCACCGTAATGATGCGCTTCGGCGTCCACAGGGGGGATATGCCCCTGCTTGCGAAATACGCCGCGATACGGCTGGTGATGACGTCCTCAGCATCAATGATGAGGGCAAGCTGCTCTCCCTTCCGCGGATCGGGAATGGAAACCACGCCCGGTGTCGATTCAGGCCATATCTCCTTGATGGCGTCCTCGACGGCGGCGAGGGATATCATCTCTCCGCCGATCTTGGCAAAGCGCTTCGCACGGCCGCGGATGAAGACGAATCCATCGTCATCTATATGCACGATGTCGCCGGTATCATACCAGCCGCGCCCTTCATCGGCCGCGCCTTCCCCTTCCGGAACCGGCATGTCCTCATCACGCGGCGGCTCGAGCACACCGGGTGCCGCCGCACGCATGTAGCCGAGCATGATGTTGTCGCCCTTCACCCAGAGCACGCCGGTGTTCTCCTCCTCGATGCCGGGCACGGGCTTGAGCTTCCACTCTATGCCCGGAACGACACGGCCGACACTGCCGGCCCTCGTGCATGCGGGGGTGTTCACCGCTATGAGAGGGGCTGCCTCCGTGGCGCCGTAGCCTTCGCAGAGGTCCACTCCGTAGTGGTCATGCCAGGTCGTCCTCGTGGCGTCACGCATCTTCTCGGCTCCGATGATGACGAGCCTCGCGTGGCAGAAGTCATACGGCCGGCCATAGCGCGAGTACATGGAGCAGAACGTGTCCGTACCGCACAGGATGGTGGACTGGCTCTCATAGAACAGCTTGGGCACGATGCGGTACTGCAGCGGAGACGGATAGAGGAACACTCTCACGCCGGCAAGGACAGGCAGCAGCGTACAGATGCCGAGGCCGAACGCATGGAACATAGGAAGGCAGTTGAACAGCTTGTCGCCCGCCCCGACAGTGAGCACGCTCAGGGCCTGCTGCCTGTTGGCATTGATGTTCCGGTGGCTGAGCAGCACGGCCTTCGGCACGCCTTCCGTGCCGGAAGTGAACATGACTGCGGCAGGCGAATCCGGAGAAACCGAGGGAGCCCTTTTCAGCCTTGAGGCAAGGAAGCCGGACAGCTTGTCGGAAAGCCTGAGGCACTTGGCGACATCCTCAAGGTACACGATGTCCAGCCCGGCCTCCCGCAGCGCGTCCTCGATCGGCTCAAGGCCGCCGAGTTTGATAAACTTGCGGGAAGTCAGGACGTATCTGATCCTGACGGTTCCGCAGCATGACACGACGGTTGACGCGCCTGCCGTGAAATTCAGCATCGCAGGGACGAATCCGCCCGCATGGAGCGCGAAGAAGGCCACCAGCCCCGGAAGGGACGTGGGAAGGAGGAATCCCACCTTCTCCTCACCGGCGAATATCCTGCGGAACGCATGTCCGAGGACGGAGAGGCCGAGCGTCATCTTTCCGTACGTGAGCACGGTTCCGTTCTCATCCTCGGCTATGGCGAACTTCCTGCCCCTGATGGAAACGGTATCATAGAGCAGCTGCAGAAGGTTCCTGTCCTCCATGCTTGCCCGGTATTCGAGCTCGCTCATGATTCCGTACAGCCGCACGCCCGTCCGCTTCCGTGCAGCCCTGGAATGGTCGCCGCTCTCAGGTCCGATATGCTGCCCGGGGAGCACGGCGACCTTCACCTGTGGGAAGAGACGGCGGCGCACACGATGGCGCATGTAGGAGAACACCGTGAAGGCCGCTCCCTCAAGGCGGACGGGGAGAAGCGTGGCACCCGTCTTCTCGGCGATCAGGGCAGCGGATTCGAGTATGCGCAGGTACCGGGCATCGTTGCTGAGTCTTCCTTCGCGGAAGACCATGCAGCGCCCCCGGGCATTGATCATGCGCGCCATGGATGCGGTGATCGCCGGGCTGGAGAAATCCAGGAAGACCGTATCGGTCAGGGCCGAAAGCGAGCGCATCCACCACTTATGCCCCAGAGCCTTGTCCGCGAC
>JAKSQA010000224.1 GCA_024404335.1 Mailhella sp. | reverse complement strand
TTTTCCAGGTCTGCGGCTGAGTCCGCAAAAAAGGCCGGAAGCGGACTTCCGGCCTTTTTCAATATCCGTCAGACGGAATCAGGGCTTAGTACATGCCGCCCATGCCGCCCATGCCTTCGGCACCGGCGGGAGCCGCAGGAGCAGGCTTGGGGAGTTCGGCGATGGCGCATTCGGTAGTCAGCAGCAGGGCGGCCACGGAAGAGGCGTGCTGCAGAGCGAAGCGGGAAACCTGCTTGGGGTCGATGATGCCGGCGGCGAGCAGGTCTTCGTATTCGCCGGTAGCGGCGTTGAAGCCGAAGCCGTCCTTGCCTTCACGGACCTTCTCGACGACCACGGAGCCTTCGAAGCCGGCGTTGGCGGCAATCTGGCGGAGGGGTTCCTCAACGGCGCGGCGGACGATGTTGATACCGGCCATTTCCTCTTCGGGAGCCTTGATGTCGTCAAGGACGGCCAGGCAGCGGATGTAGGCAGTGCCGCCGCCGGGGACGATGCCTTCGGCAACAGCGGCGCGGGTGGCGTTGCGGGCGTCTTCCGCGCGGTCCTTCTTTTCCTTCGTCTCGGTGTCGGTAGCAGCGCCGACCTTGATGACGGCAACGCCGCCGACGAGCTTGGCAAGGCGTTCCTGCAGCTTCTCGCGGTCGTAGTCGGAAGAGGCTTCGGAAATCTGGGCGCGGATCTGGGCGACACGGGCCTTGATGTCGGCGGACTGGCCGGCACCGTCGACGATGGTGGTGTTGTCCTTGTCGATGTGGACGCGCTTGGCGGAGCCGAGGTTGGCGAGGGTGAAGTTCTCAAGCTTGACGCCCATTTCCTCGGAGGCGACGGTGCCGCCGGTGAGGATGGCGATGTCCTGCAGCATGGCCTTGCGGCGGTCGCCGAAGCCGGGAGCCTTGACGGCGGCGACCTGGAGGGTGCCGCGGAGCTTGTTCACCACGAGGGTGGCGAGGGCTTCGCCTTCGACATCTTCAGCGATGATGAGGAGCGGGCGATTCATCTTGGCGACCTGCTCGAGCACGGGCAGCATTTCCTTCATGTTGGAGATCTTCTTCTCCTGAAGGAGGATGAAGGGGTTGTCGAGGTCGCAGACGAGCTTTTCAGCGTCGGTCACGAAATAGGGGGAGAGGTAGCCGCGGTCGAACTGCATGCCTTCCACGGTCTCCAGGGTGGTGTCGAGGCCCTTGGCTTCCTCAACGGTGATGACGCCTTCCTTGCCGACCTTGCTCATGGCTTCGGCGATGATGTTGCCGATGGCGGAGTCGGAGTTGGCGGAAATGGTGCCGACCTGGGCGATTTCCTTCTGGTCGCGGGTGGGCTTCGCGATGTTGGAGAGCTCGGCGGTGATGGCGGCCACGGCCTTGTCAATGCCGCGCTTGATGGGCATGGGGTTGCGGCCGGCGGCCACGAGCTTCACGCCTTCGCGGTAGATGGCCTGGGCGAGCACGGTGGCGGTGGTGGTGCCGTCGCCGGCGGCGTCATTGGTCTTGGAGGCCACTTCACGGACGAGCTGGGTGCCCATGTTCTCGAACTTGTCCTCAAGTTCGATTTCCTTGGCGACGGTCACGCCGTCCTTGGTGATGACGGGGGCGCCGTAGGCCTTTTCGATGAGCACGTTGCGGCCCTTGGGGCCGAGGGTGACCTTGACGGCGTTGGCGAGCTTGTCCACGCCCATGGCCAGACGTTCACGGGCCTTGGCGTCAAAAAGAATTTCCTTGGCAGACATGATATGTACTCCTCAGGTAATTGCGGATTCGGGGATGGGATTAGTCGAGAACAGCGAGGATGTCGTCTTCGCGCATGATGATATGGTCGGCGCCGTTGACCTTGATCTCGGTGCCGGCATACTTCGTGAAGAGCACGACGTCTCCGGGCTTCACTTCAAGAGCGACACGCTCGCCCTTGTCGTTGAGCTTGCCGGGGCCGCAGGCAACGATCTCACCCTTGGAAGGCTTTTCCTTCGCGGCATCGGGGATGAAGAGACCGCCGGCGGTCTTTTCTTCGGATTCAAGACGTTTTACGAGCACACGATCGTTCAGGGGTTTCATGACCCATATCCTCCGGAAAGTTTGTATTGTGACTTTTGCCCCGCATAGGGGGTTGCTTGCTGACCTGGCCGCAGAGCCGGGCTCCTCGGCAACGCAATAGATAATTCCTCTTTGCCGATTGAAAAGGGGCATCGGACAATTTTTTCCCGAAAAAAAAGCGCTTCTGGAAAAATCTTCGGATAATCATGCGGATTAACAGCAAATCCTATTCAGCGAGGATTCTTCTTGCCCTACATGCCTCCTGCTCCGCCCGGAATCCTCTTCCGCCTTCGGTCATGCAGCCGGGCATCAGCAGGACCTTCATGTGAAATTTTCCACGTTTTTACCCTCCATACCCCATGACATCCCCGGCTTTCGGGTGCATAATCCCTCCATCCGATACGGGATGCCATCCATATCGGCCAGCATTTCCCACGCCCGGTCCGCCGGGCCTATCCGTCCGCCGGCCCCCCCGGCACGAGGTACCGCCCATGAGAGCAATCCACGCCGACGCCCTCCGCGACACCACCGCGCAACCCCCCGCCAAG
>JAKSQA010000223.1 GCA_024404335.1 Mailhella sp. | reverse complement strand
TGAAGCGGATGTATGACGGCTTCACCTTCGGCAGGGTGCCCGACATCTACAACCCTTGGTCTGTGCTGAACTTTCTGAAGTTCGGCGGCAGGTTCGACACATGGTGGACCAACACCAGCTCCAACCGGCTTGCCGGGAAGCTGGTGCGCGAGGGATCACCCGAGCTCAAAAAGGATTTCGAGACCCTGCTGGAGGGCGGCACCATCCGTGCGGCAATCGACGAGCAGATCGTGTTCGACCAGCTGGACGGCTCGGATGAGGCCGTATGGAGCCTGCTGCTTGCCTCCGGCTACCTGAAGATCATCTCCGTCGAAGGCGGGGAGGGCGAAGAGGCCGGGGAATACGAGCTCGCCCTCACCAACGGCGAGGTGCGGCGCACCCTGGCCGGGCTTGTCGAGGGCTGGTTCCGGAAGAACGCGGCGGCCCGGGGCGCCTACGGCAACTTCCTGCAGGCGCTGATGCAGGGCGATGTCAGGTACATGAACCTCTTCATGAACGATGTCGCATACGCCTGCTTCAGCAGCTTCGATACGGGCAAGCACCCCGGCCGCACGGAGCCCGAGCGCTTCTACCACGGCTTCGTGCTGGGCCTGCTTGTGGACCTGCGCGGCCGCTACATCGTGACCTCCAACCGCGAAAGCGGCTTCGGCCGGTACGATGTGATGCTCGAGCCGCGCGACCCGGCGAAGGACCCGGCCTTCATCTTCGAGTTCAAGGTGCATGACTCCTACGATGAGAAATCCCTTGAAGACACCGTGGCCGCCGCCCTCGCGCAGATCGAGTCGAAGGGCTACGCGCAGCAGCTCATCGAGCGCGGCATCCCCGCCGACCGCATCCGCCGCGACGGCTTCGCCTTTGAAGGGAAGACCGTGCTGATCGGGTAGGTTTCCGGTTTTCTGCGGGAAGGAAAACCTTCCGAGGAAGGTTCTTCCTTCCCGTGCCCATCCTTTCCAAGGCTTTTATACTGAGGCTTTCCGGCGAGGTCATGATGCTCGCATTGCGGGCCGGATGAATTCGCCTGGATGAATGAGGAGGTCTGGAACGCCCCCTCGCTACCGGTGACGGCCCCGCCCGGCCGCCGCGGTGGTCCGCGCCCCCTGCTGCCGCCTGCGGCCATGCGGACGATATCGAACTGCGGGCCGGGGAAATGCCTTTCGACCAGGGCGCGGGCCTCACGGTCCTGCTTGCCGGAGACGACGGCAAGCAGGCTTCCCGGCACGAAATCGCATCGCCCTGCCCCTCCGCCGGCGCAATTCCGTACTGCCGCCTCACGCCGCATCCCCGCATCCCCCCGTAATCGCAGGAGAAGCCGTTCCGGCCCGATACTTGCATGGAGCATGGAGCTGATGTGCATCCCGTCGCCCGGGGCGGCCCGGCGGCACATGCGCATACCCTTCATGTCTCACCACGGGGCTCCCACATGCTGAAGACAGCGCTTGCGCAGATAGAGGTGGTGCCGGGCCGGCCCGACACGAATACGGAAACCATGCTCCGCCGCATCCGGCAGGCCCGCGGCGAAGGCGCGCAGCTTGTCGTCTTCCCCGAGATGGCCGTGCCCGGGTACCTGCTCGGCGACACATGGGAGCAGCCCGCCTTCCTCAGGGAATGCGAGGCCTGCGGCAGCGAGATCATCGCCGCATCGCACGGCATCGCCGTCATCTTCGGCAATGTGGCCGTCGACCGCGGCAGGCGCAATGCCGACGGCCGCCCCCGCAAGTACAACGCCCTCTTCGCCGCGTACGGCGGCCGGCTCCTCCGGCCCGAGGGGGCGCCCTACCCCTTCGTCATCAAGACGCTTCTGCCCGACTACCGGGAATTCGACGACAGCCGGCACTTCACCGGCCTGCCGCAGCTCGCATGGGAGCTCGGCGCCGACCCGGCATCCCTGGCCGCCCCCGTGCGGCTCCCCCCGGAGCTCGGCGGCCGCACGCTGGGCTGCATGATCTGCGAAGACGCCTGGGACGGCGACTACCCCTTCTCCCCCGCATCGGCGCTTGCGGCCCGCGGCGCCGAGGCGCTCATCGCCATCTCGGCCTCGCCGTTCACGCTGGGCAAGAACGCCCGCCGCCACGCCCTCTTCGGCGGGCACGCGGCCCGGCTGGGGATGCCCTTCATCTACACGAACTGCACCGGCCTGCAGGACGACGGCAAGACGGTGTTCACCTTCGACGGATCGAGCACCGTCTACCGCAGCGACGGCCGCATCGCCTGCGCTGCGCCGGCATGGCGCGAGGAGCTCCTCATCTTCGACCTCGACGCGGCCGACGCCATGCCCGAGGCCCCCTGCGCGGAGCCCCCGGAGGCCGCCGCCATCCACGACGCCCTGGCCTACGGCATACGCCGCTTCCTCGGCCGCATCGGCATGCGCAGGGTCGTCATCGGCGCATCCGGCGGCATCGACTCCGCCGTGGCCGCGGCCCTCTACACGGAGGTGCTCGGCCCGGAGAACGTGCTGCTCATCAACATGCCGGGGGAATTCAGCTCCGGCACCACCAGGGGCCTCGCCGCCCGCCTTGCGCAGGGCCTGGGCTGCCGCATCGCCTCCATACCCACCGGGGACTCCGGGCCCCACCCCGCCGCCC
>JAKSQA010000222.1 GCA_024404335.1 Mailhella sp. | reverse complement strand
TGAAGCCGAGCATGAAGTTCGTGCCCGAGCCGAAGTCGGGCGCGCCGAAGCCGCCGCAGAAGGCCGCCATGCCCACGGGCATGAGCGAGAGGCCGATGACGGTCACGACGGAGGCGGCCACGATGGGATTGATGATCTTCGTCCAGTTCCTGACGAGGAGGCCCAGGAGCCCCTCGAAGATGCCGCCCACGAGCACCGCGCCCATGACGGCGGCGTAGCCGTGCGAGCCCGCGAGGGCGCAGAGGGCCGTGACGAAGGTGAAGCTGCAGCCCATCACCACGGGGAAGCGGGCGCCGATGCGGCCGAGGGAATAGATCTGCACGAGCGTCGCGATGCCGGCGATGAGCATGCAGTTCTGCACCAGGGCGGCGAGCTGTGCGCCGGCGATGGCGGGGGAGCACGCGCCGGCGATGATCATGACGGGTGTGACATTGGCGACGAACATCGCCAGGATGTGCTGGAGGCCGAAGGGGAGCGCCTGTGCAAGCGGCACGCGCCCGTCAAGGGAGAAGAGATTCTCTGAGGAGCAGTTCATGGAGCGACCTTTGCTGTGCCGGGCATGGCCCGGAGGTTCGGTGTTTCGGGGAAGGGCGGGGGGCCGGAGCGGAATCAGTGTTCCTTCTTGCAGACGATGGGCTTGACGTACTGCACTTCGGAATCCCAGGGGAAGAGCACCCAGGTGTCCTGCGAAACGGTCTTCACATGGGTCTGCACATAGCCTTCGCCGGCGGGCTTGGCGTACAGCGTGGCGAAGTGCCCTTTGGGCAGGAGCTCGCGCACCACCTTGGCGGTGTTGCCCGTATCCACCAGGTCGTCGATGACGAGGAAGCCCTCTCCGTCGCCGGCCACGCCCTTGAGGATGTCGCAGTCATCGCTGCGCTTCTGCCAGTCGTAGGAGGAGATGCAGAGCGTGTCGATGAGGTGGATGTCGAGCTCGCGCGCAAGGATGCCCGCGGGGATCAGCCCGCCGCGCGTGACGGCGATGATGCCTTTGAAGTGCGCCTTCTCAAGCAGCATCCGCGCCAGGGTCTTCGTGTCGTTATGGAGCCTTTCCCAGGAAAGCGTGAATATCTGGTTGTATTCTGATGCCATGGTCTCGTAACCTCGTGTTTTTCAGTGAAAGTCCCGTCCGTGCGGCATCGGGGGGCGCCTGCCGTTCCCTTCCGCCGGCTCCGGACCTGCGTGTATTCCGTCACAATAGCACCAAAGCCCCGAAGATTGAAGACTTGCGGAAGGAGGAAATGCGGTTTTAGCGGGGCCGATGTGTTCCCGGTGAGGAGGAGCGGTCCGCCGAAGCGGTCGAGGTATCCGATTTCGACGTCCCGGCCGGATCGGCGTATTCTGCGGCGGGCCTGTTCGGCGGTGCGCCGGCAGGCTGCTCCAACTCGGCACGGCCCGGGCTCCTCGTGGAGCTGCCGGACCGTCCATGGTCCGCCACGGGCATGCCGGCAAAGCCGAGTATCCGGCGCTCTTAGAGCACGGACATCGTCCGGCGGAGCATCGTTCCCAGCCGCGTGCGGGGAATCCGCCGGCCTGATCAGAAGGATTCGGGAAGCCCTGCATCGATCTCGTGCGGGCATAATGGAGAAGACCGCCCATCGGGCGGCTCATCGGTGCGCCGATGGCACCCTATGCGTACCGCTGGGCCATCGCCTCAAGGGTGTGCCGCAGGGAATCGCGCAGGCCGGCGGGTTCGAGCAGCTCTGCGGACTTCCCGAAGCCGAGCACGAAGGAGAGCAGCTCCTGTTCGTTGGTGCACGTCATCGCAAGGGTCAGCGATCCGTCGTCGCTCCTTGCGATTTCCTGGTCTTCAGACCAGATGCGGTCGGCGACGTAGTCTGCGGCGGAGGCGTCGAAGCGGACTACGGCCCGGAAGGGGTCGCCCCCGAAGATGCCGAAGGACTTCCGGTGCGAGGGGAGGGCGAGCCCGGCGGAGCTGCGCCGCGTAGGCACGGCCTCCTCTATCCTGTGCAGATAGAGGATCGTGGGGTTGGGGTACCGCGGCTCGACGCGGCCCATGGACGTGACGATCCAGCCCGATACGATGAAGGAATCGTGATAGGATATCAGCTCCATCGGCGCGAAGTCGTATTCCGAGACGGTGTCCCTGCCCATGGGCCTGTATTTGAGGCTGCAGACGGCGTGCCGCTGGATGGCCTTCTCCACGGTCTTGAAGACCTGCTCGCAGGCCTCGAAGCTGATGCGCGCCTTGGTGGCCGCATGGGCATAGGGCACCGAGACGGATTCTTCCGGCCTGTCGGCATAGGCCGCGGAATGGCCCAGCGTGCGGCCGAGCTTCTCGCGCATCTCGGGGGGCATCATGTGGAGCATGAACGCGCGGCAGAGGGAAAGGTCCCTGAGGGCGGAGGCGTCGAGCGGCAGCTTCGGCAGGCGTGAGGGCCGCTCCATGCGGAACCGGACCTGCTTGCCCGAATGCTCCTTGATGATGCGGCCGAACTTCGCGCTGTCCACCTGGTCTATGAGCCGGCTTACGCTCTGCTTGGAGCATTCGAGCTCCCTTGCCAGTTCGGAGAGCGTGGGGCTCTCGCTGGAGAAGGGATCCATGTACCGTCAGGTAGTGTCGAAACT
>JAKSQA010000221.1 GCA_024404335.1 Mailhella sp. | reverse complement strand
TTCTGCGGTGATAAAAGGGCGGCATTACCGCATTGCGGCCGGGCGTGCCGGCCGCCTTAATATCCGAGGTTCATCGCTGCGCTGCTGCCCGGCTACTTCAGAAGGGGCATGGGGCCGAAGGCGGCTTCGAAGCGCAGGCGGAACTCGTCGGCCGTGAAGGCGTGCACCTGGGTGCCGTACTTCTCGACGCAGAAGCTGGAGGCGACGGCGCCGAAGCGGGCGGAGATCTCCACGCCCATGCCGGCATGGAGGCCCTTGAGGAGGCCGGAGCGGAACGAGTCGCCGGCGCCGGTGGGGTCGGCGACGGTGTCGGGCTTGACGGCGGGGATGGGGTAGGGGGCGACGCCCTTGCGCTCAAGGGAGGAGCCCTTGGCTCCGTAGGTGGTGATGAGCGTGCCTACGCGGTCGAGGATGTCCGCACGGGTGAGGCCCGTGGCCTTCTGGATGAGCTCGATTTCGTAGTCGTTGCCGATGAGGATTTCGGCGCCCGTGAGGCCGGAGGCCAGCTGCTCGCCGGAGAGGGCGGTGGTCTGCTGGCCGGGGTCGAATATGTACTTCGTGCCGTTTTCACGGTAGTAGGCCGCGAGCGCGATCATGTCGTCACTGTTGCCGGGGCCGATGAGGGCCCAGTCGCCCTTGGAGACGGCAGGCTTGATTTCAGGGAAGACAGGGGTGCTCATGGCCGAGGGGGCGAAGCCGGTGATCTGGTTGTCGGCCTTGTCGGTGGTGATGTACGCGCAGGCCGTGAACCCGTCGGGGAGCGTCTTCACGCCGTCGAGGCGGATGCCGAGGGACTTCAGCTTCTCGCCGTAGTCCGCGAAGTCCCTGCCTACGCAGGTGTAGAGCGTGGAGGGCTCGCCGAGCAGGGAAAGCGTGTAGGCGATGTTGCCCGCGGTGCCGCCGTGCTTCTCCTCGATGCGGTCGATAAGGAATGCGACATTGAGGAAGTGCAGCTTCTCGGGGAGTATGTGCTCCTCGAAGAGGCCGGGGAAGGTCATGATTCTGTCGAAGGCGAGGGAACCGGAAATATGGATCATGTGGAGACTCCGCTGGTTGGGGTGCGTACGGTTCGTTCAGTCCAGCCTAGCCTCAGAGAAGCGCTCTTGCAAGCCCTATCCTTCGGAGCGGAGCATGTCCGCACACGGGATGCTTGCATGCGGAAGGGAGCGAATATACAATACGGGCCGGCGGGCCGGAATCATCCGGCACAGCCTGGAGGATACGATGGAGAACGGCAGGGCGGAACGCGCCGCGCGCATACTGGAGCTTCTCAGGAAGCGCTATCCGGAACCGGAGACGATGCTTGACCATGGAGATGCGTGGCAGCTTCTGGTGGCTACCGTGCTTGCCGCACAGTGCACCGACGCCCGTGTGAATACGGTGACGCCCGGGCTCTTCAGGCGCTGGCCCGGCCCGGAGCAGCTGAAGGACGCGCCCCTTGCCGAGCTGGAGGAAGTCGTGCGCCCCACGGGCTTCTACCACAACAAGGCGAAGAACCTCATCGGCGCCGCCAGGCGCGTTTCCGAAGCGTACGGCGGCGAAGTGCCGCATACGATCGCCGAGCTCGTCACGATCCCCGGTGTGGCCAGGAAGACGGCCAACGTGGTGCTGTGGGGCGGGTTCGGCATCAACGAGGGAATCGCCGTCGACACGCATGTGAAGCGTCTTTCCTTCCGTCTGGGCTTGACGGAGAATACCGAGCCTGTGAAGATAGAGCCCGACCTCATGATGCTGTTCCCCCGCGAGGAGTGGGGGGATGTGAACCACAGGCTCGTATGGTTCGGCCGCGACGTGTGCCACGCCCGCAGGCCGGACTGCGACGGATGTGAACTGAACGGACTATGCCCCCGGTGCGGAGTGAAATGACAATGAAGAATCTTGCGGCGGCCGCCGCTGCGGCGGCAATACTTGCGCTTTCCGGCTGCGCCCCCATCGACAGCAGGCTTGTCGATACCCTGGATGCTTCCCGCTTCGTGGACATGTCGCGTGCGATGCGCCCTGCGATGGTGAAGAAGCACATCGTCGACGAAAAGGGCGACTGGTACTCCCCGCTTATCCGTACCGCGCCTTCGGGAGCGGGAAAGACGCTGGTCGACAGGCTTTCCCCGGCATTCCGCTTCTCTGGTGACAAGCTACGCCTGCCCTCCACGTTCCGTGCCATGCTGGCGCCTGAAGCCAAGGTGACATACGAGGACAACCGCGCCGTCATCGTGCAGGGCGTCAGCAGGATCATGCTCGAGCTCGTGGCCGTCACCGACTGGAACAACGACGGCAAGGACGACTGGCTCGTGGCGTGCCATGTGGGCTACGTCGACAACCCCAGGCGCTACCGTGAATACTTCCTGACGGTCACGGACCTTTCCGAGGCCGTGCTTGTGCCGAGGATTCAGATGATCATCGACCATGTGTACGGCAAGGCGAAAGTGGTCGAGGACTCGTCGGCCGGCGAGATCGTGGATGCCGCGGTCGTGGAGTTCCTGCCCGGCCAGTCCACCATTGTGGAGCGCCCCGACAGGGAGGCCGTGCGCAGGGCGGTCGATGGCGGATCGCGTCTGAAGGAGAGGCGCCTGAAGGATTAGGGAAGCGCTTTTAAA
>JAKSQA010000220.1 GCA_024404335.1 Mailhella sp. | reverse complement strand
CTGCCAAGCGCATCCGTACCGAAGATATGCGCTGAGGAAGGCGGCGAGAGCAGTTCGTCGAGGCTGAGTTCGGCGGGATCGAAGGGGGCGATGAGAGGTGCGGCGATGGCCAGCATGCTCATGACGATGACGATGAGCAGCCCGGCTGCCAGCATCCCGTGCTTCCGGATGTCGAATTTCATGCCCTGCCTCCGTCCGATCTGCGTATGCGGGGGTCGGCCAGCCCGTATGCGGCATCCGCAAGCATGTTGCCGATAAGGGTGAGGCCGGCGCCGAGGACGAGGTTGCCCATGATCAGCGGGTAGTCCCGTGCCATCACCGCGGTGTAGAACAGCTGGCCAAGTCCTGGAAGCGCGAAGATGGTCTCAATGATGATGCTGCCGCCGATCAGTCCGGGTATTGAAAGACCCAGCATGGTGATGACGGGGAGGAGGGCGTTCCTCAATGCGTGCCGTCCGTAGACGAGGCGCAGCGGCAGGCCTTTCGCCCGCGCCGTCGTCATGTAGTCCTGCCGCAGCACTTCAAGCATGGACGAGCGGAGGAAGCGGGATGTTCCTGCGATGCTTCCGATAAGTCCGACCAGTATGGGCAGCGTGAGGTGTGCGGCGATGTCGCAGGCTTTCCGCAGCGGAGCCATCTGGGCGAAGTCCATGGAGGTCAGGCCCGAGAGGGGGAGCCATCCGAGGTCAAGGCCGAACCAGAGCATGAGAAGGATGGCAAGCCAGAAACCGGGCATGGCGAACCCGAGGAAGACGCGCACGGTCAGGGCCGTATCGGTGAATGTGCCCCTCCGTACTGCGGAGATCATGCCGACGGGAATGGAGATGGCAAGCGTCAGGAACATGGAAACCAGGTTCATGCCTACGGTGAGGGGCATCCGCTCCATGATCTTGTCCATGACGGGACGGGCGTCGGTGGAGAGGGATACGCCGAAATCGAGGCGTATGACCCTTCCGAGCCAATCCGCATACTGCTCCCAGAGCGGCCTGTCGAGTCCGTAGAGGGCGTTCAGCCTTTCCCGCACCATATCGCCGGCAAGGGGATTGAGGCTTGTCTGCATGTCGGTGGGGGATCCCGGCGCGAGATGGATGACCACGAAGCTGACAAGCGTGATGCCCAGAAGGACAAGGAGCATCCAGAGGGCTTTGCGGACGGCTCTGAATGCCAGCGTCTTCCAGAAGAGGAAGGAGGATTCCATGTCATTCCTGCGGATTCATGGTGCCGCCTGAGATGTCATGGCGCATCCACTTTGCCACCATGGCCGCCTCCTCCTTCCAGCGCTCGGGAGCGAGCCGTACGGACAGGAACTCGGCGAATACGGAATCGATCATGGATGTCCCCTGTTCGAGAAGGTACATCTTTTCGAGGAAGATCGCGTCGGGGTCATCGGAGGCGTCCGATTTGTCG
This sequence comes from Mailhella sp., assembly GCA_024404335.1. GTDB lineage: Bacteria > Desulfobacterota > Desulfovibrionia > Desulfovibrionales > Desulfovibrionaceae > Mailhella. The sequence continues at coordinate 1,192 of JAKSQA010000220.1, read as the reverse complement.
ACTTTGGGAGTCTTGAGGGAATTGACGGAAAGGTCTTCGGAACGGAGGGAGACCTGCCAGTCCATTCCGTCCTTTTCAAAATGTATGAGAGCCCTTACGACCTGCTTGCCCGTGAGAAGCCCGAGCCTCGCTTCACGCAGAGGCGAGAAGGCGCCGGAAACGCTTGTGGTTTCGCGGTCGTCACCTTCGCCGCCGCGCACTACGATCCGCTGCTCCATGGTGACGCTGAAGGGCTCTCCTGCGTGTTCCCTGTCTTTAATGGCGAATATGCCCGCGGTTTCGCTGCGGTACCAGAGCCAGGTCAGGAATTCCTGCCCGAGGACCTGGTCGATGTTGACGCCTATGTAGTCAGTCTGAGCCATGACGGGACCTCATTCGATGAACTGCGTGGGGTCCACGGCGTCAAGCTGTTCGGCCGCGGAGTCGCCGATTATGTTCAATGCAAGGGTATAGGGGAGAAGCTGCTCAAGCCGCAGCTCGAAGCATCTGTTGAAAAGGTCCAGGGACATCTCGATCATCTTCGTCTGGGTGGAAGCGAACCAGACCTGGCCGCTTCTGCGTGACCAGATGACCTGGAATTCGGCGGGAATGGGAAGGAACCGGCCCATAAGGCGGAGGCGCACCTGCTCCGCGATTTCCTTTTTGCGTTCTCGGCCGATGAACTTCTTGCCCTGCGCCTTTATGCGTTGCTCTTCCTCAAGCAGGGCTATGCGCACATGCTTGCGCTGCACGGCAGGAGGGATGCGGCGGGTGTCCAGCCTGAGGGAAAAGACGATGTAATCGGCTTTTTCAGGAGGGCTGACCTGCCAGGAAGTGTCGAGCATGTCATCGAAGTTGGTCCATCCGAATGCCCGCTCCTCGGCGATGTCGTCGATATCAAGGAATGCGAACTGCTTCAGTTTTTCCGGAATCCGGCCCCAGAGGTCGTTCGGCACTTCGTCGACGATGCGGAACCGAGTGAAGCTGCTGCTTGCATTGAGAAAGCTCATAGTTTGTCCCCGGTGAGAATGGTTCGGCGCAACGATACGTTAAGAGGCGTACCGTTGCAAGCGCGGCGGCGCATGTTCGGAAAAGGCCGGCAGGAAGGCGATATGCGGGGGAGGACGGCATGGATTGTTACGAAAAGGGCATGAATCATATTCAAAAGCCTCTGGACGCGGTTCGAATAAAAGGCTATTGTGAAATAAACATT
>JAKSQA010000022.1 GCA_024404335.1 Mailhella sp. | reverse complement strand
CTTTCCGAATGCGGATCAGACCGGCCACGGCGTCCCCGCTACGAAAATGCGCGCCATGCCGTCCCCATCGGAGAAAGAGGATCTCCCTTTCCGCATGATGCCTGTCCATGAGCATGACCTGATGGAGCGCAGGCAATGCGCTTCCTCAAAATCCGCCGGCAGCGCAGACACGGCCGAGCATTCCAGAGACGGAAAGAAGGGAGCACGGCTCCCCTCTTTGCCGCCCGGCATGCGCCATTGCTACATGAGCCCGGGGAGGAACATGCAGATTTCAGGGATATATGTGATCAGAAGTATCATGAGGAGCATTGCCGCGATAAGCGGCACGGCAGCCACGGCGATATGCTCGGCCCGCTCGTCGGATATGGCCGCCGCAACAAAAAGGCTCTGGCCGATGGGCGGCGTAATGAAGCCGATGGCGAGGTTGCAGACGAGAATGACACCGAAGTGCACGGGGTCTACGCCTACCTGTACCATGACGGGCATGAGTATCGGGGCCAGGATAAGCGTTGCCGACGCCGACTCCATCAAGGCGCCTACCACCAGGAGCAGTACGTTGACGATAAGCAGCATCATGTACTTGTCGGAGGTGATGCCCAGCATCCATTCGGCAATCATGTCGGGGATCTGCTCTATTGCCATCACATAGCCGAACACGCTCGCCATCGCCACGAGGAACAGCACGGTTGCGGCGGTGACGGTACTGTCGACAAGCACGCTGATCACGTTTTCACGGGTGATCCCCTTGAGCACGAAGGCGCCTACGAGGAATCCATAAAGCGCAGCAACGCCGGCGGCCTCGGTAGGCGTCATGACACCGCCGTAGATGCCGCCCAGGATGATGACCGGAACCATAAGCGCCCACTTCGCATCCCACACGGCCCCGAGTATCTCCCCGAGGGAATGCTTCTGCTCAGAGCCCTTCCATCCGTTCTTCCGGGCTATGACCCACGCCACTGTCATAAGGAATATGCCGGTGATGATGCCCGGGACGACGCCGCCCATGAACAGCTTGCCGATGGAGACATTGGTGATGACGCCGTAGAGCACAAAGGGGTTGCTCGGAGGAATCATGACGCCGATTGCGCCCGCACAGGCTACGATTGCGGCGGAAAAAGCCTTGGAGTAGCCGCGCTCGACCATGGCCGGGATGGTGATCATGCCTATGGCGGCAACCGTGGCGATGCCGGATCCCGAAATGGCTCCGAAGAACATGCAGGCGACAACAGTCGCCATGGCAAGGCCGCCCGTCCTGTTGCCGAGCATCATGTCCGCCAGGCCAATCAGCTGCGAGGATAGGCCGCCCTTTCCCATGAATATGCCGGCAAGGACAAAGAAGAACACGGCCAGCATAGGAAAGGAATCAAGGGAATTATAGGTATTCTGCGCGACAATCGTCATCTGCAGGAATCCGGACGCGTAGATAGCGAACGCACCGGAAAGCCCGAGGCACACGGCGACGGGGATTCCGAGGACCATTCCCCCGAAAAGCGTGGCCATCAGGACGAACGTCGTGCTCGTTTCAACAAGAAGCAGCGGTGCCGCCAGCGCGCCCGCAAGACATGCGGCGAGCAGAAAACGGAACAGGCCTTCCGTCCGTATGAGCTTGACCGAGTCCTGCACAACGCGCAGGCTCATGGCAAGGAAGCCCACGATGAGGATCGCGTAGGGGATGTAGTACGGAATGCGGAGGGTAGGCGTTTCCTGGGGAAATTTGAGCTGATGGTCGAAGATGCGCCAGCCGAGGTAGGTTGTCATCACGGTAAGCGCAAATGTGGCTATGTTGTTGAAGAGGAGAACGAAGTTCTGGTATTTCTGAGGGACTAGCCAGTCGACAAGCGCCGTCATCCTGATGTTTTCCCGGCGCTTTATCACAAGCGGCACGGCAAAATAGGTTCCCCAGATCAGGCAGAAGAGCGCGATTTCCTCTCCGGCAGACGTGTCTACGTTCATCTTGAACCAGGTGCCCATCACATAACGCGCGATAACCTGGTAGGGAATCAGCACGAGTGCGGCAATGCATGCAATGACGATGACGGGCTTTTCCGCGTTCTCATCCAACCAGCGCAAGAATCCAGAAGAACCAGAGGCTGCCATAGGAAATCCTTTGTGAAAAAAAACATCAAAAAGGGACAAAGCAGGGGCGAAGGATGCAGTTCCCCCGCCCCTGCGGAACGATTGCCGGAATACTACTGCTGGACTTCCTGCATGAGCTTCACGAACTCGGGATCAAGCTTATCCTTGTATTCGTCATACAGGGGCTGGATGGCCTTCATGATCTCGGCCCTTTCAGCGTCGGTCAGCTCGATCATCTTCACGTTCTTTTCCTTGCAGTAGGCAACGCCCTTGGCATCGAAGCCGGCGCTCATATCCCATTCCTTCACCTGTGCGGAACGGCCTGCATCAAGGATCATCTTCTGCTGGTCTGCGGAAAGCGCATCGAACTTCGCCTTATTCATCACGACAAAGCACTTGGCCATGTTGTGGCGGGTAAGGAGGAAGCGGTCTTCGACTTCAACACGGTTGAAGGAAGCGAAGGTGCCGGGGCTGATGATCTCGCCGTCAACGGTGCCCTGCTGCAGGGCGGTGTACACTTCGGTCCAGCCGACGGGGCAGGGGTTCATGCCGATGGCATTGACGAAGGCCTTTTCAATGGGCGACATGGTGACGCGGGCCTTGACGCCCTTGGCGCTGGCAAGGTCCTTCACGCCGGACTTGGGCGTGAACGCATAGGAGCGGAAGGGGGTGTCGAGGGTCATGACCAGCTTAAGGCCGGCCTTGGCCGCTTCGGCATCCACATACTTGTACAGCTTGCCGTCATACTGGTCGAATGCTTCCAAGACCTTGCGGTTCTTTTCGTACTTGACCATATACGGCAGGTCCATGGCAAGAAGAGGCTTGATGAAGAGGTTCAGCTGGCTCTGGCCCACAAGGTTGAAGTCCAGGGATCCCTGCTGGGTCATTTCCGTCACGACACGGTCGTTGCCGAGAACGCCGTTGCTCATGACCTTGACCTCGAAGGCACCCTTGGAAATTTCCTTCAGTTCCTTGGCGAACTGGTTGCAGCCGTAGGTGTAGTCGTCGTTCGGACCGCCGGTGTTGGCGAGCCGCATCACGGTCTTCGCATCAGCGCATGCGGGAGCAAGCACCATGCCGGTAACGGCGAGGGCCACGAAGGCTTTGAACAAAGAACGCATCGTCATAAAAGCTCCTTTATAGGTATGTTGCCGGGCGAATGCCCGCCCGGCATTTTTACTTTGAGAACCCGGACGGATCAGATACGGGCGCCGGCATCCCAGCCGTCTTCAATGGCGGTACGGATGGTTCCGGTCCTGCGGCAGTCACCGACGGCGATGACATCGAACGCCGTGTCATTGAATCCGTCGCGCACATCGGCGAGCGGACGGGAGCCGGCGCTTACGATGACGGTGTCGGCTTCGATAAGGCGCTCATTGCCGTCCTTGTCCTTAACCGTGACGCCCTTGTCGGAAATCGACGTGCACACGGTCTCGAGCAGGCAATCGACCTTGTTCAGGGCCATGTGTTCCTCAAGGCTCATGCGCTCGGAAATCTGGGAGTTCGGAGCGAACCACTTCGTCATTTCCACAACAGTGCATTCGCGGCCCTTGCCGCCGAGCTGGATAGCGATCTCGCATCCGACGGATCCGCCGCCGATGATGACGACCTTCTTCCCGACCTTTTCCTCATTGCCGAAGAAATCCCAAGCCATCATGGCCTTCTCAATGCCGGGAATCGGAGGAATGGCCTGCTTCGCACCGACGGCCACGATCACGGCGTCGAAGTCGGCCTCGGAGACCATCTCGGGAGTGGCTTCAGTATTGAGCCTTACGGTAACGGGGCTCTTGGCGATCTGGGTGACGAAGTAGTCGTTCAGGGCCTTCACATGGCCCTTGAACCACAGATGGTCGGGATACATTGCCGTCTGGCCGCCGAGCTTTCCGGACTTCTCGAACAGGGTGACGGTATGGCCGCGGTCCACTGCCTTCAGCGCAGCCTGCATGCCGGCGATGCCGCCGCCGACGACCGCAACCTTCTTCGGAGTCGTTTCGCCAAGCATGTACTGCTTGTAGTGGCCCTGGCGGAACATGGGGTTGACGGAGCAATGGCCGTCGAAGGTGGCCGTAGTCTGTATGTTCACCTCGGTGGTGAGGGAGCCGCGGCGCCCGAAGTCAAGGCAGTTGTCGCAACGGATGCAGGGGCGGATATCCTCTTCGCGCCCTTCGCGGACCTTGTTGAACCATTCGGGATCGGCGACGGACTGGCGGCCTACGAGGACGTAGTCGCACTTGCCCTCGGCGAGAAGCTTCTCGGCGGTCTGAACGCCGCTGATGGCGCCTACGACACCGACGGGCACCTTGACGCCGGCCTTTTTAAGGGTCCAGGCGGCATCGGCATTGTGCGCTTCAGGAACGAAGCAGGTGGGATGCATCTTCGGGCGGGCGTGTGCGTCGAGGCGGGTGCCGCAGGAGACGTGGATCATATCGACGTAATCCTGGAAAATCAGGGCCTGCTGTGCGCAGTCGTCGGGAGTGATGCCGCCTTCCTTCTTGTCGTCGCCGTTGAGACGCAGCTCGATGACGGTATCGTAGCCGATGGTATCGCGGATGGCCTTGATAACTTCAAGGGGATAGCGGCAGCGGTTCTCAACGGATCCGCCGTATTCGTCCGTGCGCTTGTTGCACAGGGGCGAAAGGAAGTTGTTCATCAGCCAGCCGTGGCCGTAATGGAGCAGGATGCCGTCGAATCCGGAACGAACGGCAAGAATGGCGGCGTCGACATACATCTTCGTCACTTCATCCATGTCCTTCCGGTCCATGGCGCGGGTCATGCGTCCGTTATACATGAAGGCGCTGGAGCTGATGAGGTCGTAGCCCGGCCAAGGGAGCATGCAGCAGCCTGCATGATAGATTTCGCAGAAGGTCACGCAGCCGTACATATGGGCAGGGCGCTGGAAATTGTGCATGTAGATGAAGCCGTCGACCTTGTCGTCAAGGACGAGGTCGCCGCGGTGACCGCCGTTCGGCGGAATTTCCATGGGAACGGTCACGAGGGCGGCGCCGCCGCGCACATAATCCATGTAATGGTCTACACCGTCACGGTTGAGGCGGTGATGGGAGTCGACGATGTCGCCCTGGGAACCAAGCGGCGGAACAAGCATGCGGTGCTTGAAGGTGACCTGCCCCTTGCGGCCGACGGTGAGGGGGGCAAATGCGTGAGGATATTTTTCTTTATAAAGCGGCTTCATGGGTACCTCCTGAAAGATTAGAACCCTGCTTGCATAAAGGAGATGAAAAAGCTCTATTGCCTTTGCCTATTCTCTCTGCTAAAATCATGCCAAAATTTAAATATTTTTCATTTCAATTGGTTATACAAATGGCAAAGAACACTAATTCCGATATTTCGGATTATACATACGATATTTCGGATTTACCCGACATTAATTCCGAAATATCGGAGAACGAACTCTATTTTCACGACTGCCTCGACGTACTGATGCGGCGGGATTCGCTTGAAAAAAGCCTCCGCGACCTTTTCTGGCTCCTCATCCGCAAAATCCCGCTTACCTACATCCTGTTCACGCCGGCATACGAAGACGAGGTTTCAAAGCATGTCTTCGTATCCTATTCCGGCGCTGTGCTTCAGGAAAACACCCGCGGGAGCAACCAGCTCGACATGCGGAAGATCATGGAGCACAGGCGGCGCTTTAGCAAAAGCAAGATCCACTACATACGGGCCGACGATGCATACTGCCCGATTTTCCCCGTAATCAGCGAAGACATCAAAATCTCCGCACCGTGCCTGTACTTCTACTTTTTCCATAACGGCACAGTCCATGGCAGCATCTATTTTGGATGCGATGCATCCAACAAATTCAGCCGCGACGACATATCATTCCTCAGACTGCTTTGGAACCCCTTGTTTTTCGTCATAAAATCCTATGTTCAGCAGAAGCGCTACGAAAAGACCATAGATATGGTCCGGAGCAGGAACAAAACACTGCAGGACCAGATACGCGGCTTCAAATCCGACATCGTGGGCATCAATTCCGGCCTCCGCTCCGTCGCCCAGGAAATCCGGAGGCTCGCTCCTTTTGACATATCCGTGCTTATCATCGGCGAAACAGGGACCGGAAAGGACATCTTCGCCTCGGAGCTCCACCGCCTTTCCCCAAGAAGCAAAAGGAATTTCGTCCCCGTCAACTGCGGAGGCATAGCCCCTTCATTGATCGACAGCGAGCTTTTCGGCTATGCGAAGGGGGCTTTTACAGGGGCCTTTAAGGACTACAAAGGAAGGTTCGAGCGCGCCAACGGAGGAACGCTCTTCCTTGACGAAATCGCGGAGCTTCCGCTGGAGGCCCAGACCCGGCTCCTCCGCGTCATCCAGAACCACACCGTCGAACGCCTCGGCGGCAGCGAAGCCATTCCCGTCGATTTCAGGCTGGTCGCCGCGACGAACAAGGACCTCATGGAACTTGTCCGCAAGGGTGAATTCCGCGAGGACCTCTACTTCCGCCTTGCCGGCGTAACGGTTGAGATACCGCCCCTGCGCAGCCGGCCGGGCGATATCCCGAGGCTTATCCAGCATACGCTTACGAAGGAGGCAGCCCGGTACGGCGTGCCCGTCCCTCCCCTGGCCGAAGGGGAACTGGAGAAAATGCTCGACTTCCCCTGGCCCGGCAACGTGAGGCAGCTCATAAACGTCGTGACGGAAGGATTCGTCCGGAGCATGACGACGGGGGCCGTCGTCTTCCACCTTACCCGTGAAAGCACTCCCGGCTGCCGGAAGAATAAAAGCCCTCTTTCCGTCCCAAGCTGGGCCGATGCCGAACGTGAATACTTCGACAGGCTGCTCAGGTTCTGCGGCGGACGCATATCCGGAAAACAGGGCGCCGCCGATATCGCCGGATTGAAGCCGAACACGCTCCGGGCCCGACTCGACAAGCTGGGCGTCCCCTATGGACGGAAGCTTCCGCAGGAGCCCGGATCATAGCGGCACAGGTCGGACCGCCTCTTGCGGCAGAGCAGGTTCTCACGTATCATCAGAGCCAGAAACAATGCCCGGAAAGCATTCCTTCCCCCAAGCCCCCATCCGCAAAAAGGACCACGCCATGCGCATGCTTCCCCTGCTCCTCTGCCCGCTCACAGCCGCATCATGCCTGATCTTCTCTCCCATGGACGCATGCTCCGCCCCCGAGCAGCGCTCGAAACTGGAGACGACTATGGAGCTTGCGGGCCGCGGCGACGCAAAGGCCGCCAACACTCTGGGCGTATGGTACGAGAAGGGACGTGAGGGCCTCGCAGCCGATCCGCAGGCCGCCGTGCGCTGGTACAGGAAGGCGGCATCCGGCGGCAGCGCCCTCGCCATGCACAACCTCGGCGACTGCTACCGCGACGGCATCGGCGTCGGCCGCGACCATGCCGAAGCCTTCGCCTGGTACCGCAAGGCCGCAGCAGCCGGCCATGCCATCGGCCTCGAGGACCTCGGCGACTGCTACCGCAGCGGCGTCGGCGTCCGGCCCGACCTCCGCAACGCCGAGGAGCTCGATACGACGGCCGCCGCACAGGGCCGCAGAGGCGCGAAGGAGAAGCTCGCCGCCCTGCGTGCCGGAGCTCCCGCGCCTTCCGCCGCAGCGGCTCCCGGACCCCGGCCTTCTGCTGCCGGAAAGCCCGTCTCCGCACCGACCGCACCTGCGGTTCCCGAAAAGCCCGCCCTTTCCCCGGCCGACGCCTTCCTCAGCGCATGCCTCGAGGGCCGAATCGACGAGGTGCGTGCCTCGATCCGCCGCGGAACCGACGTGAACATAAGCAACAACGGCGGCATGACGGGCCTCATGCTTGCGGCAAACGCCGGCAGGGCCGACGTGGCGAAGTACCTCTTCGAATCCGGCGCACTGCTCGACATGCGCGACAACGACGGTGCCACGGCCGTCATGCTGGCCGCATCCGCCGGGCATGCCGGCCTCGTCAGCCTGCTCTGCGGCTTCGACGCCGAAGTCACGCCCGAAGACATCTCCCACCTTAAGGAAATGGGCGCCGACCTCAGGAAAGGCGGCATCGAGGAGATGCTCCGCAGACAGGCCGGGAAATAGCACCTCCCGAACATACGGACCGGCCCGCCGCAGGTCCGGCAGGCACATCTTCCGCATCGCTGCTATGGCAGCTGCCGGCACGTCGGATGTACCAAGTCCATCCCTGAGCCAGGGCCGCAGCACAGCCCGTGATGCGCTGGACTCACGGGAAGCGCTCCACTATCATAAAGCGCCAGGCCGCCCAGGCCTTCTACTCCGCAAGCAAACCGCGGAGCCGCTGCAGCGCACCGGCGACATCGCTGCCGTCGCCTGCGCCCAGGGCTATGCGCACGCCGTTCTCCTGAGGGGAATGCCCCATCATGAAATGACCGCATTCGGCGACTATGACGCCCCGCTCCGCCGCATCGGCTGCAAAGCGGGCCGCAGGCAGGCTTTCGGGCAGCGGAAGCCAGCAGAAGAAGCCGTTGCGCAGCGTGACCAGCGGAATCCCCCCGAGAATGGCGCGCGCCTCGGCGTTACGCCGCGCGGCCTCCTCCAGTTTGGCATGCAGAACGCGTGCGGCCGTGCCGTCGCCGATCATCTGCGCAGCGATCTCCGCCATAAGCGGCGGAACCATGGATACCGAATACGACACGGTGCGCTCCAGCTCGCCGAGCAGGGCCTGCGGAGGGCACAGATAGGCCACGCGGAGGCCGCCGCCCAGTATCTCGCTTGTCGAGGCGATGAAGCACGTCCTCTCCGGGGCAAGGCCTGCGAACGGAACCGTCGGCGAATCCGCCGTAAGGGCGTAGGCGTCATCCTCGATGATAAGCACGTCGTACCTACGGCATATCCCGACCAGCTCCCTGCGCCGCCGCTCCGGAATATGCGTGAGCGTGGGATTGCGGCACGACGGCATCAGGTACACGGCCTTCACGCCCCCGCTGCGACAGGCAGACTCGAGGGCGTCGGGCAGCATGCCCCACATGTCCGTCCGCACCGGCACGAGCCCGAGGCGGAGCCGCCATGCCAGATGCCGTATGAGCGGGTAGCTCAGGCTTTCCGCCGCGATCCTGTCCCCCGGTGCGCAGAGCGACATGAGCGTGACAAGCAGGGCGTGCTGGGCTCCCGCGGAGATGATCAGGTCCCGGGCGTCCACATGCACGCCGTAGAGCCGCGCCCACTGCGCGCCCGCCTCCCTGTGGCGCTCCATGCCCGAAGGCTCCCGTGACATCTGCAGGCCCGCCGTGGCCTTCGGGCCGATCCTCTCCATGACTCCGGAGAGCGCCTCGTGCAGCGGGGGATCCAGATGGTTGAAGTGCGCGATGAAGCCCAGGTCCGTCCGGCCGGGGACGGCCTGCCCGCCCATGCCGCCTATCCAGCCGGGCTCCCCCTCATCCGATGGAGGGCGCATGGCCTCATGGCGCTCCGTGGAAATGAACGTCCCCCTTCCGGTGACGGCCGCCACAAGCCCTCGCCGGGCAGCCTCGGACTACGCGCGCGTCACCGTGCCCACGGTCACGCCGAGCGATTCGGCAAGGCTCCTCTGCGTGGGGAGCGCGTCGCCGGGCATCAGCAGGCCGCGCCGCATGCCCTCCTCGACGGCACCCAGCACCTTCTGCCATCGGCATCCCTCCGATTCCCCATACAGCTCCTGAAACACCGAGATATCCATGATTGTCTCCGTGTATTTTCCGATTGTCACGATATGAATGATATTTGTCTGCATATTGTCATAATCTATCGGCATCGGCAAGCCGCAGCGTTATACGGAACGCAGGCCGCGATGCGGCCGAGCGCCGTGCTGAGGCGCGGAATCATGAGACAAATCGGAACCATCCGAAGGAGAATGATATGGAAAGCAATGTGCGTGTGAAGACCGGTCTTGCCGAAATGCTCAAAGGCGGCGTCATCATGGACGTC
>JAKSQA010000219.1 GCA_024404335.1 Mailhella sp. | reverse complement strand
TGCGGCCTTCCGGTCGCAGGGGTAGGTGATCGCCAGCATGCCGCCGCAGGACTGGGGCCGGCGTGCCGGTGCCTAGCTCGGTATCGGATGTCCGCGCGGAGAATGAGGGAGTGCCGCGGACGCCGACAGGCCTGCCCTCGTTCTCGGCATGAACGTCTGCGTCCTGCTGGACCGCTACGTCGGGAGTGCTATCCGAATTGCTCAGCCAGATTCCCAAGACGAGAAGCCCGAAAAAAAGGGAACGATATATCCATCTGGAAATACTTGAAGAACTCATCTAACGGCTCCTTCATAGGTATTGACCGATGCCCGGAACTCAGAATTGAAGATTCCGGTGTGATATGCGCAGCCTGCAGGGATGGGCTTTTCCGTGCCCCCTCGGATTCCGAATCCGTCCTGAAAGACCGGGCATCTCTTGCCGGGAACCGGCGGGCGGGGAATATTCGGAAAGGGACTCTTGGAATGCTTTTCTCTGCCGCAGCCCGTCAGTTCTGTTTACCGTATCATGCGCCCGCTATCTACTCTTTGGTGCTGTCCTTATTCCGATGAAGACCGTGGCCAGTGCGAGAGCGGCGGATACGGCCAGCATGATCAGTCCGTCCGACGGCGTCTGCTCATATATGACGCACGTCAGCCCCATGATGAGGAACAGCAGCGAATGCCCCCCCAGTACGCCGAAAACAAGGGGGAAAAGCTCATTCGTATGCAGCTGGTCTGAAAACAGTACGCCGACGATCAGCAGGTAAAGCATATAGGCGGCGATAATGAGCGTCCTCTCGAGCCCGATGCCCCATGACATGGACGATGCCACATCGCCCATCATGGCATCCGACGACACTGCCCCACGCTCCATGCGGGCAAGCTCCTTTCCCTTCGGGGATTTTATTCCCTCAAAGGTGTCTCCTGCCGCTGCGGCCACAAGGCTGTATTCGCCGCCGGGGCGCACGATGGAATATGTGATGCGCATATCGCCTATTTCCGGATTCGCAGGATCGGCGCCATAATACAGGACATTCCCATCCACATGCACGAGCTTTCCGGCCTTAAGCCGAAGCGCGGAGGAAGCATCCGCGTCTCCTCGTGCATCAAGCGACGTGCGAAGCGACGCTTCCAGCCTTCCGCGCAGTGAATCGTCAACACGCACGGCTAGAGGTTCGGCATGTTTTTTTATATCGGCGGCGAGAAATTCGGGAATCCGGTATGCGCCGATATGCATGTCCTTTGCGAACAGGCAGGAAGGCCTGCACACGGCAATCTGCCCGTTGCGGTATTTTTTCCTTGCAGAGGACTCATTAAAATCCGCCGTGGAGATCAGACGGTCTCTCCACCGCTTTTCATAGCTGTAGGTGTAGTATGTTTCGTTCTCTTCCTTGCGGGTGCTGGGATTATAGACTTTCCGGGTATGCGAGTGGCGTATCTCCGACCACTGGAAGTAGGAGACGCTTCGCTGCAGCATGACCGCGTTCTCCTCCATGCCTGTGACGGTATCACGGAGCCTGGCGGATGATTCGAGCTTTCCGGCAAGGTGCACGAATTTTCCATCCAGCTCCGGAGCTATCCTGTCCGGGGAGGTGATTTCCTGGGTTCTGAAAACCGTCTGGACTGCCTGCGATTCCAGCCGATGCCCGACTTCCGTATTCCAGTGATAGTATACAAGCGCGATGAGTACGGGAATCAGAAGGATCATGCCGATACACATTTCCTGCGGAGAAAAACGTATTTTTCCAGCCATGCCATCTCCTTGCATCAGTAGAAAAAATTCATTTACATAATACTGCTACATCACCATCGGAAATCAGAACGTAAAGCCGAGGTTGAAGCCGAAGTTCAGATCGGTGCCCTTCTTCCGGAACCGCTCCGCTCCCGCATCCAGCTGTGTGAAGAACCGCGTGCCGTCGCCGTTGTCCCTGGTGAGCCTGAGGGCCGCCTGGACGAGCAGTGCGTCTCTGCCTGCAGGCCTGCCGGAATAATCGAAGCTGTCGCCGTATCCGAGGAAGGCCGCCTTCGTGCGGCTGCCGTTTTCCAGAAGCTCGTGCCGCCATCCGGCAAGCAGGTCTCCTGTGAAGCTGACCCTGCTGTTCAGCTTCACGTCGGCATTGATGTGCGCGCCGAAGTTCAGGTGAAGCGAATCCTTCAGGCCGGAACGGACCGCGAGTGCGGCGGCACCGCCGTTTTCGCGGATATTCGGATTCCGTGCAAAGGCATAGCCGCTCCAGAACAGGGGGCCGGCCTTGATGGCCCCCCTGTCTCCGGCAAAGGCCCAGTCCTTTCCGGCGCCTGCCATGATGCCGCCTGCAAGGCCCGTCCAGCAGCTTGAGCTCGCGGTGCGGTATTCGCCATCGTACCCGGAGATGGCGATCCTGCGGTCAAGCTCGCTGTCTTCGATGCCGATGCGGGCGGCTCCCATCAGGTGGAACCCATCCCAGTATCCAGGCGCGTAGTCCAAATGCGCTCCAAGGTAGGCGCCTCGGGACGTGCCCCTGGAGCCGTTTCCGCGGATCTCCGTCCTGCCGGCGGCTGCGGCGATATGGATGCCCTGCGTCAGTCCATTGTCGAGGCTGCGTCCGGCGCCGGCCCTGAAGCCGCCGCCCGTGCCCCTGAAACG
>JAKSQA010000218.1 GCA_024404335.1 Mailhella sp. | reverse complement strand
GGCTCTCTCCGCAAGCCCGCGGGCCGTGCTTCACGGGAAGCAGCGGCGGATCCGGTGCAAATCCGGAGCCGACGGTAACAGTCCGGATGAAAGAGAACGGTCTCTCCTCTCTCTCAGTGCCTTCTGCCGCCCTGATGCCGGATATTCTCCCCAAGGAGTCTGTCATGCGTCAGCTTTCCCTTCTTGATGACTTCGGTACGCCGAAGGAACGTGTCGAGCGCTGCATCGAATCGCTCAAAAACGGAAACGGCGTCCTCATTGTCGACGATGAGGACCGTGAAAACGAAGGCGATCTCATCTACGCCGCCGAAACCATCACTCCCGCCCAGATGGCCCTGCTCATCCGCGAATGCAGCGGCATCGTCTGCCTGTGCCTTACCGACGAAAAGGCCGCCGAACTCGACCTGCCTCCCATGGTTCAGAACAACACGAACAAGAACCGCACCGCCTTCACCGTCTCCATCGAAGCAGCCGAAGGCGTCACCACAGGTGTTTCGGCATCCGACCGTGTCACGACCATCAAGGCTGCAGTCGCCCCTGATGCGAAGCCGTCCGATCTGAACAGGCCCGGGCACATCTTCCCTCTCCGCGCCCGTCCCAACGGCGTGCTGGAACGCAGAGGCCATACGGAAGTCACCGTGGACCTCTGCAGGCTTGCAGGCTTCGCTCCCGCAGGCGTCCTCTGCGAGCTCACCATGGAAGACGGCACCATGGCAAGGCTTCCCGAAGTCGCCGCATTCGCCAAGGCGCACGGAATGCCTCTTGCGACGGTTGAAGACGTCGCCCAGTACCGCCTCGATATGCTCAAGGCCTGAGATCCCCCTTCAAAGCCCTAAAAGAAAGCCCCCGATTTCCGGATCGGGGGCTTTCTTTTACGCATGTGTCAGCAGGCGCCCTTGCGGCACCCTATGCGCCCGCAGGCGCCATCCAATGCGGCCCGCAGGACCATGCCGAAGCGCCCTCTGCGCGAACGGAACGTACGCCAGGAGAACGGCAGGGAAAGAAGTACGAACGGAAGTATGAACGGCCTCTCCCTGCGGAGAAGATAGAACCTCGCCCGTATGAACTCAGCATCCTCCTCCGGGGAAAGCTCCGGATCGTCAACGATGCTGAGGAACGGCGTAAGCCCCTCGGATGACCTGCTCATCCTGCGGACGATTGCTCCGGGAGCCCAGTTGAGCGCGAAGCCAGAACGCCGGGCACGCAGCCCATACTCCACATCCTCGAAGAAGCCGCTGAAACGCTCGTCAAACAGCCCGACCTTTTCGGCAAGTCCGCGGGTGATGAGGCATGAGGCATCCGATACATAATCGAGTTTCGCTGCGATTTCCGCCCTATCCGTGAGTCCATGGCGCTCGAGCCCCTTGTCGAGCAGTATCTGGTCCCCGGACCATTTCCTCCAGCAGCCTCCGCCGGCGCATTCCCGGATATCGGTATCGGCGAGGAGCGGGGTGGAGCCGACGCTGCCTACGGGCATCGTAATGTCCTGGTCCTCAAGATGGCGCAGAAGTGCGGCAAGCGCGAAGGATTCGGGCCTCACATCATTGCGGAGAAGCCAGAACGCAAGGCAGGATGTATCGTAAAGAAGGAAGCGCATGCCGGAATTCATGGCACCTGCCAGGGATTCGGCCTCTTCAATCCTCAGGAGGACCAGAGGCGCGGCGGAATAATCGCTGCCGTACACCTCGACAGGAGCCTCAGCTCCTGACGCAGCAGCCAGCTCGCTCCATGACGCAAGTATCTTCTCCGCCACATCGTTATCCGAGCCGTTGTCGCAGACGATGATACGTCTGGGAAGATCGCTCTGGGCATGCACGCAGCGCAGGCACTCGAGTGTGTTCCTCCAGTCGTTATATGTCACGATAATGACGCCGACGTCTTTGTTTTCCATGGTTCCTCCGATTGCTGTATGGCGACTATCTCTTGATACGCTGCAATCGTCAAGAGCATCAGCGGCAGACGAAAAGCTGAGCGCTTCACAGCTGTGCCGCAGAGACGGACAATAGGGATTAGCTTCTCCACGTAAGCGTGATGTCAGCCAGACGGAATACTGCGTGAAGATTCCCGACAAGGATAAATACGCGCATGTATGCTTTTCCGCAGCAAGAGTTCAGGAAGAAAATAAAAAAGCCCCCGGAGTACGGGGGCCGGATATTCCGCAAAAACGTGGATTAGAGCAGATGGGCCCTGATTTCGGCACCGTCCATAGCGGAAAGCATGGCAGGAGCGATATCGAACACCGTTTTCGCGCCGAAATCACCCTTCTGAGCGAGCCTGTAGGCGGCACGTGCATAGGCCGCAAGAACGCTGGCCGTGAACTCGGGGTCGGAGTCAAGCTTCAGGGAGTATTCGATGACGTGCTTGTTCTCGCCGTTGAAACCTGTCTTTCCAGTTCTGATGACGAAACCACCGTGTGGGATACCCTTGTGGTGTGCATCAAGCTCTTCCTGGGAGATGAAGTTGACTGTTGTGTCGTAGTCGGAGAAGTAGTTCGGCATTGTGACGATTTCCTTCTCGATCCTTGCGAGGTCTGCGCCTGGCTTTGCGACGACGAAGCACTCTCTGGTATGCTTCTCTCTTGTGGAGAGGACTGGGTTCTCACCGTTCCT
>JAKSQA010000217.1 GCA_024404335.1 Mailhella sp. | reverse complement strand
GTGCGCTACGGCGATGAGACGGGCCGCAGGCCCCACTTCATGATGCCCCGCACGGGCAAGGGCCCCCGCCCCTATCCGCTTGAGGCGCTGAAGGAATGGGAGGCCCTGCGCCCCCTCTTCTCCGATGCCGGCACGCAGAGCCAGCGCAAGACGGCGCTCGAGCTTCTGGCCCGGCTCCATGCCGACTGGGACTGCGCCGACCCCGCCTTCGGCCCCATGGCCGCAGACATCCTCGCCAACACCATGGCCGGCGGCGATGCGCAGCCGATGCCGCTTGAGCTCGCCGCCGACGGAACCCTTTTCGATCTTTTTGAATGGTACGACTTTCTGGCCAACGCCTAAGGAGCAACGACATGAAATACTACGCCCTCACCCTCGACCCCCTGCACATAGGCGCCGGCGGCTACCGCCTCGGCCGCGTGGATAACACCATCGTCCGCGATGCCGGATCGGGCCTTCCCAAGGTTCCCGGCAGCAGCCTCGCAGGCGCGGCCCGCTGCTATGCCGGCTGGGCCCTCAAAGACGCCGGGCAGGAATCCTCCGGCGGCCGCAGCACGGTCGACACCATCTTCGGCTATGCCGCCGACGAATCCGGCAAGGAAAGCCGCATAGGCCTGCTCCACTTCTACGACGGCCGCATCCTCGCCTTCCCCGTGCGCTCCATGGCCGGCCCCGTATGGGTCACCTGCCCCTCGGTGCTCGCCATGAACGGCATCGCCCTCGACAGGGAACCCGAAAACGAGAAGCTGCTCATCAACTTCAGGCTCGATGCCGAGAAGCTCAACCTCGGCTGGCTCTACCTGCCCGCCGAGAAGATCGAATTCAGCCTCGGCCTCAAGGGCGACACCGGCCGCCTTGTGAACCGCATCGCCATCGCCCCCGACTGGCTCTTCACCGAGATCGTCAACAGCAACCTCGAAGTGCGCACCTCCGTCAGCATCGACCCCGAGACCGGCGCCGCCAAGCAGGGAGCCCTCTTCACCTACGAGGCCATCCCCGCCGCCGCCCTCCTCGCCTTCGACATCGAGCTCGACGAGCACCGCTGCCCCGCGGAATGGCCTGCCGGAAAGGTCGCGGAGCTTCTCGACAGGGCCCTTGCCGGCTGCGAGGCGCTCGGCCTCGGCGGCATGACCACCCGCGGCTTCGGCCGCGTGCGCTTTGAGAAGAAGGAGGCGTAGCATGTCCGTACGGCTCAACCTCGAACCCCTCTGCGCGGAATACGGCATGAAGCTGGTGGACTGCGAATCCTCCACCAAGCTCACCGACAAGGAAAACGTCATCAACAGGGCGCTGGGCGTGCTGGCCGAGAACGGCTTCTACGCCATGAGCGTGTACCTGCTCTCCTGCAGCCAGAAGGAATACGGCCCCCGCGTGTTCGACACGGTGATGGACCTCCTCCGCGACGAGACGCTCGCACTCACGGCTTCCCGCAGGAACCGCGTCGAAGCCCTCGACGACATACGGAAGATCACGGAATCGCTCCCCCGCCTGGTGCTCGCC
Source organism: Mailhella sp. (assembly GCA_024404335.1). Lineage (GTDB taxonomy): Bacteria > Desulfobacterota > Desulfovibrionia > Desulfovibrionales > Desulfovibrionaceae > Mailhella. The sequence goes on along the minus strand of JAKSQA010000217.1, from coordinate 1,117 downwards.
CGGCGCGTCACCGAACAGGCGCTCACCTTCGCGCGGTACCACTGCAAGGCCAAGCACCGCACCGAGGCCTGATGCCATGGAATGGAACGCTCTTTCCCTCAGGCTGAGCCTGACGGGCGACATCCACTGCGGCAGCCTCCCCCTGGGCTTTGTCGCCCGCACATGGCCCTATGTGCCGTGCCATCTGCCCGTCTTCGCCATGGTCCCCGCCGCGGTGCGGCTGCTCGGCATGCCCGACAGGCATGCCTCCTATGCCGCCGTCGAGGCGCTCTTCTCCGAATGCGTGCGCTGCACCCCGCTCTATGTGGAGGCGGAAGACGGCCGCACGCTCTTCCCCTGGGAGGACGGCTCCCTGCGGGAACTGGAGTACCGCTACCTTAACTCCAACTACGGCGTGGCCCTCGACAGCGCCTCACGATCGGCCAGAGACGGCCACCTCTTTGAGACGGAGGTGATCCTCGCTCATGCGCGCGGCTCCCGGCGGCCCACCTGCCTCACGGGCGCGCTCTTCTTCCGCGAAGGCTCGTCCGGCGGGCTTTCCCTCGATGCCGCAGGCACGCTCCGCTCCGCAGAAGCCGAAGCCCCGCTGCCCGCCCTGCTCAATGCCATGCGGCTCGGCGGCGACAGAAGCCGCTCCCTGGGCCGCCCGGCACGGGCGGAGGCCCGCCCCCTGGAGGGCAGGCTCTGGAACAGCGTGGAGTTCTCCCTCTCCGGGGAATATCCGGCCTTCTCCCTCGCCGCAGGATCCGCCGGCTTCATGCCCGTGGCCTCGGCCGAAGGCATCACCGGAACAGGCATGGTCCTCACCGGGCGCCGCCACCGCGGCACCGGCTTCGGCGAGGAGATGGAGAACGCCGTGGTCGCCTTCGCCCCCGGCTGGAGGCCCGCAGCCCCCCTCACCGCCGAGCTCTCGTCCCTCCGCCACGCTTCGGTCCGCCGATAGCCGTAACATACATCTGCAAGACATAAAGGCCGTATCCTTATGGGTACGGCCTTTATGTTTGTGGAACGGATTCCATTAAACAGTCAGGCGGCCTTTCGGCCGCCTGACTACGTTACGCGCGAGGAACTCCCGTGTGGGAAATGAACTTGACGCGATTAAGTTTATTTTTGCCTA
>JAKSQA010000216.1 GCA_024404335.1 Mailhella sp. | reverse complement strand
TGCCGGCTTTGCCGGCTGTGCATCGTTCCCCCGCTGCGTGCGGGGAATTGACGCCCGCTGCGCGCTCGGGATATGTATGGGCATGCGGCCGCATCCGCCGCGAACCTCAGCCCCGCGCATGCCATGTCACAGAACATAAGCATATCCCTCGACGCTTCCGTCCCCTCCTCCTCTGCTTCCGCGCCGGATATCCCATCCGGGCAGAACCCGGAACGATCCGCGCCCCAGGGAGGCCCTGCTCCCGCGCCGCAGGAGCAGCCGGCCCCTGCCGACGGAAACCCCCTCGGCGAGGTATGCGTCAGGTTCGATTCCACGCCCTTCTTCGAGGCGGCGGAAGGCATCCGCTTCGACTTCAACGACGGCCTGCGCATGCTCTTCCCCCAGGAGGGCGGCCCCTGGAGGCTCATCTTCAAAGACCTCGATACGGGCGTCATACTCTTTGCCAATGACGTGCAGCCGGGTACATACGTCTCGAGCCTGAAGAAGTTCTATGTGCGCTTCGGCATCGAGATTTTCCACAGGGCCGACCTCGACGCCTTCGACGCCGAGGTGAAGAAGAACCCCTATCTCGCCGACGACGCGTCGAAGCGCCCGAAGCCCTTCTTCACCCATGAGTTCGACTGCGCGGGCAAGGTCGTCATGGTGCAGCAGCCGCTGCCCACCATCGGTGATACGCTGGCCTGGTTCCCCTACGCTCACAAGTTCCGCCGCATGCCCGGCTGCCGCAGGGTCGCCGTACTTCTGCCGCATCTGGCCGACCTCTTCCGCAGCCAGTACCCGGAGATCACCTTCATCACCAAGGAAGAGGTGCCGAACTGGCGCCCCTACGCCAACTACAACGTGTGCCTCTACTTCCGCGGCGATGTCGACCACCAGCCCGTGGACTTCCGCTACTGCGGCCTGCACCGCACGGCCGGCTACATCCTGGGTGTGGATCCCGATGAGGAGCTGCCCCGCCTCGACCTTTCGGCGCCCCGCGTGCTGCCCTACCGCTATGTGGCCATCTCGGCCCAGAGCACAAGCCAGTGCAAATACTGGAACAACCCCATGGGCTGGCACGAGGTCATCGAATTCCTGCACAAAAGCGGCTACCGCGTCGTCTGCATCGACAGGGACCGCATCAACGGCCGCGGCATCGTATGGAACCACATCCCCTGGGGCGTCGAGGACCTTACGGGCAACTTCCCCCTGCAGCAGCGCGTGGACATCATCAAAGACGCCGACTTCTTCATCGGCGTATCAAGCGGCATCTCCTGGCTGGCCTGGGCCTGCAGGGTGCCCGTGGTCATGATCTCAGGATTCACCAACCCCAACAACGAGTTCCACACGCCGTACCGCGTCATCAACTACCATACCTGCAACTCGTGCTGGAACGACACGCGCATCGACTTCGACCACTTCGACTTCCTCTGGTGCCCGCGCCACAAGGGGACCGACCGGCAGTTCGAATGCTCGAAGCTCATCACCTCCGAGCAGGTCATCAGCACCATTAAGAAGATCCCGGTCTTCCAGGAGTTCACGCACGGAGGCGCGCCCGCGGTCTGACGGCGCGTGATACCGAAAATAATGACGGCAGGCTATGGCTTGTCAGATAACGCCGGTGTCAGATTTTCAGCATGTCGCCTCCGCCCCGGCTATGCCCGCAGCGCCCTTGCCGCACGGATTGACGGGCAGGAAGACGAAGACGACTGATCCGGCGCGCCGTTCCACACCCCGCATACACATCATACACCTCGGAGGAAGCATGCGCATACTTCTCGGCCGCGACTTCGACGGCCACGTCTGGTCCGACATCGTCGACAGCGGAAAAGGCTCCGCCGCCGACGGCGAAATGGCCGTCGGCCCGCTCGGATTCCTCTCGTTCCTTCAGGAAAAGCTTGGCCTGCCCGACAGAAGCAGGCACGGCAGCTACCGCCTGGCGGTCTGGGAGAAGATACTCCGCGCCGAAGACCGCGAAGGCGCCTTCCACCACAGGTCGTTCTCACACGACGCCTGGGGCACGACGAAGCTGGTTCTCTCCCTCCGCGATGAGCTGAAGCTCTTCGGCGCGCTGGAAGGCGGCGCCGATGCTCTGAAGGAGCGTGCGGAATCGGCGGAGGCTGCCGGCCTCGGAAGGCTGGCCGCCCTCTTCCGCATGGAGCTACGCACGCTTGAAGACCGCAGCCTGTGCGCACCCGGCATGCCCGACACGCTGCGCACCATCATCGGCTGGCTGAAGCGCCGGCCCATCAGGGGCCTCGACGAAGTGGTCCTCTGCACGCCCGACGGACCGGAAGGCTGCTGGGAGGCACCCTGGCTCGAGCTCTTCGCCGAGCTTGCACGCCACGGCGTCGCCTTTGCGGAATCCCCGGAATGCCGGCTCACCCCGCAGGACGGCCTGCGCAATGCCTGCATCCTGAAGGTGCCCACCCGTGCGCTGGGGGCCCATGCGCTCGCCTCGTTCTTCGCCGGCTCGCCGGATGCGGTACGCGGCACCGTGCTGATCCGCCCCGAGGCCGCTCCCGAGCTCGACGAGGCCTTCGCCTCCGCAGGGCTGGGGCTGGCTAGGGCGACGCCCCGCTCCACCGCACGGGCATTCCTCCAGACCATCCTGCTCTTCCTGCATCTGCACCTCACTCCGTTCGACCCCGA
>JAKSQA010000215.1 GCA_024404335.1 Mailhella sp. | reverse complement strand
ACGTACCCGGCGTTCTTTCAATGCAGGACAACGCCTTCGGCCACCTTCTTGCTGGACTTGCCGGCGAGCCTGTCGAAATGGTGCCTCCAGGGGGCAAGTGGCTCAACGCTGGTTGTGTGTTTGGCCCCCGCCGCACAGTCGCGTGGCGGATCCTCGATGCCAAACATTTCGGCCTGGCCCAACGACGCAAGAGGGTCTTCGTTGTGGCATGTCCTCCAGACCGGGCCGATCCCCTCGAAATACTTTTTGAAACCGCGCCAGTGCGCCGGGATACTCAACCGAGCCTCCCGAAGGGGAAACACCTTGCCTGCACTCCTGAAGGCCTTGCTGGAACGGTGTGCCGCAAGTGGGCGACCGGAAGCGGAGGCCCCTCAGGGAACGAGTACCACAACCTAGTGATAGACCGGCATGCCAGCCACTGGAACGGCGACGTCCATCCCACGCTGAACACGCAGGTCACCGGCGGGACGTACCAGGAGCTCTTCGCCCAGGGAGGGGCGGGACTGGTCCCGGCTCTTCTCCGCATGAGGGAGGGGAAGCCGGGAGGCGGGAAGGGGCCGCTGGTGTCGGAAGGCATCAGCCAGGCGCTAACATGCTCCAACGACCAGACGCTCTTCGTGTACCCCGTCGACCTCCGCATGCTTCTCCGCGACATCGAGAAGAAGGACGAGATGCCCGTGGGCGCGGAGGGGACTCCGGCCTATACGCTCACCCGGGCCCACACGCATGGCGTGGCGATCTGCGGCGAGGACGAATACGTCGAGGCCGCGGTCAGGAAGCTGACTCCCCTGGAGTGCGAGAGGCTCCAGGGCTTCCCGGACAACTACACGGATTTCCCGTACCGGGTGAAGGAGCATGCTCCCGACACGCACCGCTACGCGGCCCTCGGGAATTCCATGGCGGTCAACTGCATGCGCTGGATAGGCGAGCGCATCAAGGCGCAGCTGGAAAGCCGTGTTTGACTGCGTCGTGATGTCCGCGGGGCGGCTGGCCCGGAAGAGCCCGCTGTTCGATGCCGCGAAGCACGGGGATGAGGATGCCGCCTACCGGCTGGTCCTCTCCCTGTGCGCCGGTCATCCCGGCCCGAAGCGCTTGGCCTCCTATGGGAAGCCGATACTCGTGCCGGTCATCAGCGCGTCCAGCAGGAACAGACTGCCGATTGCGATGTGCCGCTTCCTGGCAGGGCGCAGCGGGGTTGAGATAGACGACGGCTTCCGGCTTCACTCCGAACGCTCCAGGAAGGAGCAGAAGGCCGTGGAGCGGCTGCTGAACCGGGGAGCCTTCTCCGGGGATGTCCGCGAAGGGCGGAAGTACGTCCTCGTCGACGACTTCATCACGATGGGCGGCACGGTCAACGAGCTGCGGCTTCACATAGAGGCGGGCGGGGGCGTCCCTGTCGCCGGCTTCTTCATGGGAAGCAGCCTGTATTCCGTGCCCCTGCTGCAGACTGAAAAGATGTCCGCGCTCATCCGGGAGCGTTTCGATCCCGCCGAGCTTTCGGCGGCGCTTGCCCATGTCGGCCTGTACGGCGGGGATGTGTCGAAGCTGACGAACAGCGAATGCCGGTACATCCTGAAGTTCAGGACTCTCGACGAGTTCAGGCACGTCCTCTTCACGGCGTGGGGAGCTCGGCGGAAACGGAACGTTACGAGCTGAAAGTCTTTGAAACGTGACTTGGCGCTTCCGGCAGGCTATACGGAAGCTGCTGGCGCAGCCGTCCAGAGATTGGCGAAACACTCCTTGCGGTAGCCAATCCATAGCGCAACGGCATCTTTGACATAGAAAGCTTCATCTTTCTCCAGGCCCCGGACCGACATCCGGGGCTTTTCATTTAAGGCAGGTCATCATGGAAGGACTGAAGGTCGAGCAATGGGATATCGGGCGCCTGGTCCCGTATGCCCGCAATCCCCGCAGGAACGACGAGGTGGTCGAGCGCATGGTCGCGGCCATCCGGGAATTCGGCTTCAGGATTCCCGTCATCGCGAAAAGCGACGGCACGGTCGTGGACGGTCATCTCCGTCTCAAGGCCGCGCGTAAGCTCGGGATGGCTTCCGTGCCGGTGGCGCTGGCCGACGAGCTGACCGATGCCCAGGTGAAGGCATTCCGGCTTCTGGCGAACCAGAGCGCGAACTGGGCGGCATGGGACGACGATCTACTCAGGCTTGAGTTCGAGGACCTGAAGGCGGCCGACTACGACCTTTCGATGACGGGTTTTGATGATGCGGAAATTGAGAAGATGCTTGCAGAGGTCGAGGACGAACCTGAGCCTGAGGTCGACGCCGGTGAGGATGATGTACCGGAAGAGCAGGATGAGGCCGTCTCCCGCAAGGGTGAGGTCTGGCTCATGGGCAGCCACCGGCTCATCGTCGCGGACTCCTCGGACGATGCCGCATATGAGCGGCTGCTCGGCGGGCGCAGGGCGTCCGTCCTTCTTGCTTCTCAGGGTGCTTCTGATGCTTTTCTGCGGCCGGCGCTGATGCGGTGCGACGGAGCCGTCTACGTCATGACGTCGGCCCCGGAGATGTCGGGCCTCAAGGAACGCTTCAAGGAGGCCGGAGGGCATTGGGCTGCCTTCATCATCGTGGCGAAGGAGCCGAAGCCCGGAACGAAGAGCTACCGCACGACGTCGAATGCGG
>JAKSQA010000214.1 GCA_024404335.1 Mailhella sp. | reverse complement strand
CCAGCGGCGACAGCAGCTTTGAACATTTCTGCGGCGCGGCACCTGTGATTGAAGAGAGCCTTGCTTCCCTGGGAGCTGAGATCATCGAGGAATCCCTCAAGGTCGAGGGAGACTACGCCGGCAATCGTGACGATGTCGATTCCTGGTGCGACAAGGTCGTCGCCTCACTCTGATTAAGTGGACTGAAGCGAATGTACAGCCGATTCGGAACCAACTCCGCCATGGTGCTCAGGGCGGTAACGGAGGGCGATAACGATCTTCTTCTCGCTATCGACGAAAAAGGGCTCTATCTGACCGATCCTGTCTATCTCGACAAGCCGAAAGCCGATCCGAACAGATACTCCGGCGTCCGTGCCGGAATGGCTTCGCGTATACGTTCACTGGGGCTGGATCCTGAAGCCCTTTTCCAGGAAAACAGGGACAGGATACTGAAGGCGGATGAGGGGGGGGCCAAAAAGAAGATCAACCCCCTGAAGGCCTCCAAGAGAAGCATGGGAAAATAAGAAGCCAGCGTTCCGTGAACGATGAGGCGGTTTTCACAAAGAAATCTTATAAATACGGAGCAGAGTAATGAACATGCATCACTTCTATTCCTGTTTTTTAAGATACATACGGTGACCGCACCGCGGCAGCTCATCCTCCTGTGATGGGACTGCTGCGGCAGCCGGCGGTCACGTGGGCCGCATCAGACCAGGCTGATCGAGAAGAAACGATGCCAATGCTCAGACAGGCACGATAAAGAACGCCCCCCTTACCGAGGAGGGCGTTTCCTGCAGATGTTTCCACTGCGCCTCTGCCACCAAGACCCCGACGCCGCGGGAAGCAATGCGCTCGCCGGTGAGGACAATGCAGTCCGTCCCACCTCGATGGTGAAGCGCCCTTACGGAAAACGCCTCGAGCACGGACGGGACTGCTGACCGCCACAGGAAAGGAACACACCGATCCGTCTTACGCGGATCAGCCCCTGATGCGGGACCGACGTGAACGGCACCGGAGAGGCCTCCGCGCTCAGCGGATGCCCAGCCTGCGCATCCGTCCACGAAGGGTGCTGGGGTTCACATCAAGCAGCTCCGCAGCCCCGCCCCTGCCGGTGACACGGCCGCCCGTCATCTCCAGCACGGCGCGGACATGGTCGCGCTCGGCATCCTCAAGCCGCAGCGGGCGCCCGTGCCCGATGCCTGCGGCCTGCGGCCGGTCCTCCGCATTCCCGCCGGACGGCCCGGCGAACATCCCCTCGAAAAGGTTCCGCCCTACTTCGATGCCAAAGGTCCCGGCGCGGCCGTCCCAGAGCAGCATGGCGCGCGTGACGGCGTTCAGCATCTCCCGGATATTGCCAGGCCACGGGTACGCGCACAAGCGGCGGATCTCCGAAGGCGGCAGCTTGGGCGGCGTGATGTAGCCCATGCGCCTGCTCTGCTGGAGGATGAGGAAATCAAGCAGGACGGGGACGTCCTCGGGGCGCTCGCTCAGCGCGGGTATATAGATGGGGAATATGCTCGGATTTTCCGTCTTCCGCACATTGACTGCAGAGCGCATCGGATAAAGAATACCGCCGGGCGCAGGCCCTGCCGGACCGCCCCAGGGGGGGGCCGTCGGGGCGAAGGGGGCGTACTCCTTGGGGGCGTCGAAGACATGGGGGCAGCACGGAAGCGCCTGTTCCGCACCTCATCAAACAGCCGGGCCGGAAACCATCTGGGGGCACCATGTACCGCGAACTCATCCTTCTCTATCTGCTCTGGGGCTGCAACTGGTCCGTCATGAAGGCGTGCGCCGAGTTCTTCTCCCCGCTTTCGTGCTCCACGCTGCGCTTCGTCATCGGCGCCGCGGTGCTGCTTGCCGCATCGTTCGCGATGCGCCGCCGAATCCCCGAGCGCAGGCACTGGCCCTGGATCGCCGTCGTGGGCGCCACGCAGGTGGCCTACTGCAACGTCGCCATGCAGATGTGCATCGCCGACCTCGGAGCGGGGCTCGCCGCCGTCATCAGCTACTGCATGCCGCTCTGGATGGCGGTGATGGCCCATTTCTTCCTCGACGAGCGGCTCACGCTCCGCAAGGCCGGCGGCATCCTTGTCAGCATCGGCGGCATCGCCATGCTCGCGGGCGTGGGGGGCGGCAGCAGCTTCGGCATCGAGCCGCTCCTCTGGTGCATCTCCTCCTCGGTCGTATGGGCCGCAAGCGGCATCGTCATCAAGCTCAGGCTGAAGGACTGCGACGGCATGGCCCTCACCACCTGGCAGATGGCCATAGGCGCGGCCATGCTCCTCGGCGTGACGGCCGTGGTTCCGCAGCCCGCCCCCGTGTGGACCCTGAAGTCCGCCGCGCTCATGGCGTACAACGGAGTGCTCGCCTCCGCCGTGGCCTTCTTCCTGTGGATGCACATCCTCAGCAAAATGGAGGCCGCCAAGGCCGGGGCCTACGTGCTCGTGGTGCCCGTGGTGGGCGTGCTCTCGGGCATCGTCTTCCTGGGCGAGAGCCTCTCGGCCGCAGGGCTGCTGGGCATCGCGCTCGTTTTAGGCGGCGTCATGGCCGTGCAGCGCAGCCCGAAGGCCGGCGCCTCCGGAAGCTGACCCGGGGAGCACTTCATCGGACGTACGCCCCTCTTCACCTTCTGGGGAGCGAGAAGAAGCTCATGGTCTGAGGTT
>JAKSQA010000213.1 GCA_024404335.1 Mailhella sp. | reverse complement strand
AAGCCGTCCACCTCGGGCATGTAGTTCAGGACGGGGAAGAGAAGCCTCTCCAGAAAAGCGTGCGTCTGGGCCGTCAGCGTGCCGAAGTAGACGGGAGAGCCCACGACGAGCACGTCGGCCTCCATGACGCGCTCCATGACCGGGCGCAGATCGTCACGCCACGCGCAGACGCCGCCTGTCACGGCCCCCTTCAGCTTGCAGGCGAAGCAGCTCATGCAGCCCTTCAGGGAATAGTCGGCAAGGTGGACGATCTCAGTCTCGGCCCCAGCGCTTTCCGCTCCCTTCGCTGCGGAAAGCAGCACCTGATGCGTGTTCCATTCCTTCCGCGGACTGCCATTGACGAATACCGCCTTCATAAGTCTCTCCTTCCAATGCCGGACACAGCTCCGGGTAAATCCGGGCCCGCGGCATCCGTCTTCCGGAAAAGCCTCCTATTCGGCCCCGGATGCCGTCATAGCATAATTATTTCCTTTCCATAAGCCTGTGCGGCCTATAAAAAAGGCCGCCCGGAATTCCGGACGGCCTCTGCAGACAGGGCGGTGGAATCAGTAGCCTGCGGCAAGCCCGTCGCCGCGAGGATCGGTACCGCCCTGAAGGACGCCCGTTTCCTGGTTGATGAGAATGGCGCCGGCATGGCCCATAGTATCGGTGAATCCGTCAACAACCTTTATCGGATGACCGCGCTTCCTGAGTTCGTCGGCCACATCGGCAGGCACGCGCCCTTCTATCTTAAGATCGTTGGAAGCGGCACCCCAGGTACGGCCGTAAAGCCAGCGGGGGGCGGAGATGGCCTCCTGAGGAGTCATGCCGAAGTCAACTACGCGGGTGGCGATTGCGGCCTGCGTCTGAGGCTGTCCCTCTCCGCCCATGGTGCCGTAGACCAGGTATGGCTTGCCGTTCTTCAGCATCATGGCGGGGTTCAGCGTATGGAAGGTGCGCTTGCCGGGCTTCAGACAGTTCACATGCTTCGGATCAAGGGAGAAAAAGCTGCCCCTGTTCTGGAGGATGATGCCCGTTCCGGCCGGAACGATGCCCGAGCCGAAGTCATGATAGATGCTCTGGATGAGGGATACTGCGTTACCCTGTCCGTCGACGACGCCCAGCCAGATGGTGTCGCCCTTCGGATCAAGAGGCTGCTTAGGTCCGGCGGCCTTCTTCATATCTATGCGGGCAGCCTGCTCCCTGCCGTGCTTTTCGGAAAGAAGATACTCGAGGGGAATCTTCACGAAGTCGGGGTCGGAGAGGTATCGGTCGCGGTCGATGAAGGCCTCCTTGGTGGCTTCGATGATGGCATGGTAGTAATCTGCCGAGCCTTCCCCAAGGCTCTTCACATCGATGTTGTTGAGTACGTTGAGAATCTCAAGCGAAGCCATCCCCTGAGTGTTCGGGGGGAAGTTGTAGGCTCTGAGGTCTCGGTAGTCCACGGAAATGGGATCCACCCAGTCCGCATGGTGCCTTGCGAAGTCCTCAAGGGTGAGCAGGCCGCCGTTCTTCTCAAGATCGGCCACAATCTTTTTCGCGATGCTTCCCCGGTAGAAATCGTCCGCCCCCCTCTCGGCAAGGACAGAAAGCGTTTCCGCAAGGTCGGGCTGCCGGAGGATTTCGCCTACTTCATAGGGCTTGCCGCCCTTTTTCAGGAAAATGCCGGCGAATTCGGAGAAACGCTGCAGATTACGGAATTCCATATCGGAAGGATCAACATTGATTTTCGACCAGTAGCTAAGGGATGTGCTGACGGGGAAGCCGTTTCTCGCATAGTCGATGGGCGCTGCGAGCAGGTCCTTCCACTCTATCTTCGTGCCGAGGGCGGAACGGCTGTAGCCATAGGCCTCTCCCCAGCCTGAAACGACGCCGGGCACCGTGTTGGCTGCATCATAGCCGCGGGACGGGATCTTCCTGAGCCCCTTGCCCGCGTAATACTCGATGGTCGCTTTGGCTCCCGCCCTGCCGCTGGCGTTCAGCGCCTTGAGCTCGCCGGTCTTCGCATTATAGATAAGCCAGAAGTTGTCGCCGCCGGGAGTGCACATCTGGGGGTAGACGACAGCCAGCGTGGCAGCGGCAGCGATTGCCGCATCGACGGCGTTTCCGCCTTTCCGCAGAATGTCGAGCCCCGCCTGGGTGGCCATGTAGTTCGGCGACGTCACCATGCCGTGCACGGCGAGGGGATTGGTGCTCTGGGAAACGGTCGCACAGTACTTGGGCATGGGCTCGGCCCCCAGTCAAACTGCCGGTGCGGCGCACGTGAAAAGCGCCGCAGCGGCCGCCGCCGCAATGCTGCAAAATCTGATACGCATGAGGATAGCCTCCTGTTTTTGTGTTCGGACAGATGGTGCCTCATCCTATGCAGAATTCATGCCAAGCAACGAATACAGATCGTATTATTTGATTTATTCTATTTATTTCAGTATATTGTTCACAACACATCTATTTTTTCACATCACCTCGCCGCCTGCCTCCGCTCTTTCTCCGATACAAAACAGAGGGCTTACCCGGTACACGCGGTTCGGATTTGTCCCCCCCCGACCGGCGCATCCGCCTTTCAAGGACGGCCATACGCCTGAGGCATGCTCCCGGAGGACGGACCACCTCCGCTTTCCTGCGCGTCCGGGGCTGGGCAAAGCTCCTTCCGTTGTTCATTTTCATAA
>JAKSQA010000212.1 GCA_024404335.1 Mailhella sp. | reverse complement strand
TCCCTTTTTCGAGCTTGCCAGGATGAGCACGGCATGAAGCCCCTCGGGGCCGTAGAAGGGCTTGGCGAAATAGGACCGGACCCCGCAGGGTATGAAAAGCGCCCAGTCGATGGATTTGATGCTGTCGTGGGTGTCTTCCACGGTCATGGATTCGAGGCCGTAGCGCTCGATGTCCTGGGCTATGGTGCCCTCATAGGCGTGGGGCGCGCCCCATGCGATGCGGGAGAACAGGCGGCCGACTCCGTAGACTTCGACAGTGCCCGCCGAGGAGCGGATGTCTGAGAACATGAGCCCCTCCAGCTCGGGGTGCGAGGCGAGAAGGCTGTCCAGGCCTTCCCTGAGCGAGGGGATGGGATCGGCAGGCGAGGGGGCGGAGCTGCGGGGGCGTTCGGGTGCCTTGTCCTGCACCTTCAGCAGCGCCATGCGCACGACATCCCTACCCGCCGTGCAGGGGGTGATGCGCACCTTGGCGCCGATGGTGGAGCCTCCGCCGTCGCGCAGCATGAGCGTGCCCGCCCATACGCCGTTTTCCAGCGCCTGCTCCGCGGCGACCATGAGCCCGGAGAGGTCGCCTCCGGGGACGATTCCATCAAGGAAGACATCCTCTTCCACCCCGCGGAACAGCTGGGCTGCGGCGCGGTTGAACGTGACGATCTCCTTCTGGAAGGTATTGATGACCACGACGGGGTACTGCGCCCTCCCTAGGGCCAGCTGGCATTCGGCCACACTGCCGTTGGCCAGGAATGACTCGGACGATACGCGCTCCGTAAGCAGGCCCCCATAGAAGCCCGGCCGGCCTTCGAGGGGCCAGCCGAGCAGGACGAATGTCCTGCCGCTCTTTTTGAGCCTGAAGGCCACGGATGCCGAGGTCTCGCTTTCCGCCATTTCCCAGAATTCCTCGATGAGCGGGGCGTCCTGTTCCAGGACGGATTCCCTGCGGAACCGCGCATCCTTGAGAAGCCGTGCCGTGTCGTCTCCGAGGCCGGGGAACGGTGAGCCGCCGAGTATGCGGATGCGGGAGTTGCGGGGCTCGAGCTCCCAAATGAGGCCGGGGAATCCTGCGGCCCAGGACGGAAGGTCCATGGCGAAATCTCCTTGAGGTACGGCTGCCGGGGGCGGCGGGCATGAGCGTCCGAACGCCGAAGACGGGATGGAGCCGCGTTCGCCGCCGGATGGGCGGGGTGCTGTGCCTTCCCAGGGCGGCGGACCGGCTGCCGGAATAGTCATGAGCTTACATCAATGGGCGGCGGTGTAAAGTGGTTCACCTAATTTTGCCGCTGCTTTCATATATGATCCGCACCGGAAGGCGCAAAGGCCTGATGCCGTCTGTGAGAGTGTTTTTGGTTGCACCATTTAATGGCGGAAAAATGTATTAAATCAATCCATTCACAGCCTTTGGCAGGCCTGGATGAAAAATGTTGAGGCTTTGCCGCACCTGAGCGATTATTCCAAGAAGGAAAGGAGGGCTCTGTGGGCAAGTGGCAGGACACGGAACATCGCATCGAGCAGGAGCTGCTGGGCGGAAGCTGGAGGATAGGCGAGCGCCTTCCCTCCGAGCGGAGCCTTGCCGAGCGCTTCGGCGTCACGCGGAACACGCTCCGCACCGCCCTCGGGGCGCTGGCGGCCCGCGGCATACTTGAGACCCGCCACGGCAGCGGGTCGGTGGTGCGCGCCATCCCCGCCGGCCGTGCGGAGCTCGGCAGCATAAGGGAGCGCATCGAGGCCGCCGCGCTGATACTGCCGCCCATAGCCGCAGCATGCGCCCGCAGCATGACCCCCACCCAGGTCAACAGGCTGGAGGATCTGCTCGGCTCCATAGGCATCGCGCTGAGGGCGGAGGATGTGAAGGGCTTCGTGCGCGGAGGGCTGGACTTCTTCGCCGCGATAGCCTCCATGAGCGGCAATCCGTGCGTGGAAGCGGCGGCGGCATGCGTCTTCCCATGCGCCAGGAGCCTCTATCGAGCGGCCGCGTCATGCAGCATGCAGCAGCGGGAGGCGCAGTTCGCGCTGCTGGCGAGACTGCTCGGGGCCATGCGCCGGGCCGATCCTGCCGAGGCCGAGCAGGGCGTGCAGCGGTATTTCCAGGAACTTTCATCCGTAGCGGAGGAACACGCATGAGCGGACCGATGAGCAGGCGCGGCTTTCTGAAAAGCCTTGTATGCGGAGGGAAGTCCGGTGCGGAGGCCCCCGCCGACGAGCCCGACTGGCTGGCCATGCTGCCGCCCGACTTTTCCGGAGGCATGCTTGAGGCCGAGGCCGCGAGGCTCGGAGCGGATGTCGGAGCCATGACCAGGAGCGAGCTCGCCAGGGTGGTGCTCACGGCCATGGCGGGCGCGGCCATGCCCGCGCCGAGGCAGGAGGAAGCCCCCGGCGAGCCGGGGTGCAGGTTCACCAATCATCAGGAGGAGAATCATGTCGGAACAGATCCCCTATCTTGAGGAGCGCAAGCTCGTCAAACGATGGAAGGGCCCCATTCCCGCTCTCGTCAACCTCGCGTTCACGCTCGCGATCTTTGCGGTCACCTGGTGGATATTCCAGGATCCGCGCGGCGTCATGCGCTTCTACACGCCCTATGTGGGCTACAACTACTGCCGCTGGTGGCTGATCATCCTTATCTGGATGGCGTACACCTCCGACTCCTGCCCCTTCA
>JAKSQA010000211.1 GCA_024404335.1 Mailhella sp. | reverse complement strand
ACGAGCGGCCCGCCCCCGTCGACGACTGCCGCCGCTGCGTCAGCGGCGGCTCGTGCCGCGACTGCGGCATGTGCATGCGCTCGTGCCCCGAGAAGGCCATAACCCGCGTTGAGACCGCCGACGAGAACGGATTCCGCTACGAATCCGACCCGGCGCGCTGCATCGGATGCGGCATCTGCGCCGGAGTATGCCCGTGCGGCGTCTGGACACTTTACAACAACGGGCCTCTTGCATGAAAACAGGCCCGTAGGCATTCCTCCGGGCCTACCCCTTCCGGAAGCCGTCCGCTTCCGGAAGGGGGCACCCGCCCAAACATCAGCACACATCCCCTCCCCGCCGCGGCCGAATACCGGGGAACGGCCCGGGGTCCTGCCCCCGCAGGGGATCCAAAGGAGCACTCCATGCCCAATCTCAATCCCGCCTATGCGAAGCTCGCCGGCAGCTACCTCTTCAGCGAAGTCGCCCGCCGCGTGAAGAAGCACAAGGCCGAACACCCCGAGGACGAGGTCATCAGCCTCGGCATCGGCGACGTCTCCCAGCCCCTCGCCCCCGCGGTCATCGAGGCCCTCCACACGGCCGTCGATGAAATGGCCGACCCGGCCACCTTCCGCGGCTACGGCCCCGAGCAGGGCTACGCCTTCCTCCGCGAAGCCATCCTCGCACACGACTTCGCCCCCCGCGGCATCAGCATCACCGCCGACGAGATCTTCATCAGCGACGGCGCCAAGAGCGACGTAGGCAACTTCCAGGAGATGTTCGGCCCCGACACCGTCGTCGCGCTGACCGACCCCGTCTACCCCGTCTACGAGGACTCCAACGCCATGGCCGGCCGCACGGGCGACTATGCCGACCGCCGCTGGTCGAACATCGTCTACCTGCCCTGCACGGCGGAGAACGGCTTCGAGCCCGCGCTCCCCTCGCGCCGCCCCGACTTCATCTACCTCTGCTGCCCCAACAACCCCACCGGCACCATGATCAGCCGCAGCGGCCTGGAGAAGTGGGTGGAGTACGCCCGCGCCAACGGCAGCATCATCCTCTTCGACGCCGCCTACGAGGTCTTCATCCGTGACGACGCGGCCCTGCACAGCATCTACGAAATTCCCGGCGCCGACGAGGTGGCCGTGGAATTCCGCAGCCTCTCCAAGACCGCAGGCTTCACCGGCCTGCGCTGCGCCTACCTCGTCGTGCCCCGCAAGATCAGGGCCGTCACGCCCGACGGCGCCGAACTGAACCTCCATGATATGTGGCTCCGCCGCCAGAGCACCAAATACAACGGCTGCCCCTACATCGTGCAGCGCGCCGCCGAGGCCGTCTTCACCGAACCCGGCCGCACGCAGATCATGAAGGCCGTCGCGATCTACCGCGCCAACGCCGCCATGATGCTCGAGGAGTTCCGCTCCCTCGGCCTGCAGGCCTTCGGCGGAGAGAACTCCCCCTACATCTGGCTCAAGACCCCCGATGGCATGAAGTCGTGGGACTTCTTCGACAGGCTCCTTGAGAAGGGCGCCGTGGTATGCACCCCCGGCGTGGGATTCGGCCTGAGCGGCGAAGGCTATGTGCGCTTCACCGCCTTCGCCTCCCCCGAGAACACCCGCAGGGCCCTCGACAGGTTCAAGAACATCCTTTAGGGAATCCCTTCCCGGGCAGGCCCGCCTGTCCGGGAAGCGCCTCCCCAGACGACAACACCGGGCGGCCGCAAGGCCGCCCGAGGGAATCCCCATGCCTGACTACGCAATGCAGTACTCCCCCGCCGGCTTCGAACCCTATCTGAAAAGCTTGCAGAGCATCGTGGCCGCCCTCTCGCCGGGCATGAGCTTCCGGGAATCGCTCGACCGGGTGCTTGATGTGCTTTCTTCCGAAATGCACTTCGAGCGGCCGCATATCGTCGTACAAAATCCAGGGAGCGGAAGGCTCCACCTCTCCATGGCACTCGGGAAGACCTCCGTCACCCATCTCACCTACGCCCCCGGCACAGGAATCACCGGGCAGGTGTTCGCGTCGGGAACCCCCATCATCGTCCCGCGGATGAAGGACCACCCCGACTTCATGAACAGGATGTTCGAGCGGAGCGACAAGCAGCTCGCCTCCCTCGCATTCATCTGCGTGCCCGTCACCACGATGAACCGCCATGCGGAAGGCTCGGGTGACGGCCCCGTCACCGTAGGCACGCTGAGCTGCGACACATCCATGGCCTCCGCCGACATCCTGAGCCTGCGCTGCAGGCTCCTCGAGGTCGTCGCGGCCCTTGTCGGGCATCAGGTCGCATGCCTCCAGGAAGACCTCGTCCGCCAGACCGAGCACTACACCGGGCAGGATGAGAACCCCCTGCCCTCCGCCCTCCAGCGCATGCCCTCCATCGTCGTCTACTCCAAGGCGATGAACCACGTCCTGCACCATGTCGCCCAGGTGGCGCCCAGCACCACGACGGTGCTGCTCCGCGGCGAGTCCGGCTCCGGCAAGGAGCTCCTGGCCGCAGCCGTACACCGCTGCAGCGACAGGGCATCGGGCCCCTTCATCAAGCTCAACTGCGCTGCGCTCCCCGCGGACCTTGTGGAGGGCGAGCTCTTCGGCTGGCAGAAAGGCGCCTTCACCGGCGCCCAGCAGAGCAGGCGCGGCGTCTTCGAGCAGGCCGACGGGGGCACGCTCTTCCT
>JAKSQA010000210.1 GCA_024404335.1 Mailhella sp. | reverse complement strand
CTGGGCCGGCATCCCCGCCTTCTGCGCCCTCGTCCTGCTCCAGAGCCTCAGAAACTTCTTCCTGATACTTGCCGGCCGCCTTTCCAGCGCCCGCACGGAATGCTGAGGAGGAGAACATGGATCCCATTCTCGTCACATTCATCCTGCTTGTCCTGCTTCTCGCCCTCAGCGTCCCCGTCGGCATAGCCGTCGGAGCGGCGGTGCTCACCGGCATCTGGGTGGGAGACGTCCCGCTGGAATTCTTCACCCAGAAGCTCTTCAACAACTTCGACTCGTTCCCCCTCATGGCCGTTCCGTTCTTCATCCTGGCCGGTGAGATCATGCAGCGGGGTACCCTTGCCGACTCGCTCCTCGACTTCTGCAACTCCACCTGCGGACACCGCCGTGGCGGCCTCGCCCACATCAGCATCCTGACCGCCCTCTTCTACGGCGCCCTCTGCGGCTCCGCGGCCGCGACCACCGCCGCCGTCGGCGGAACCATGATCCCCGCGATGGAGCGCAACAAGTATCCCAAGGCCTTCTCCACCGCCGTCAATGCCGCAGGCGGGTGCCTCGGCGTCATGATCCCCCCGTCCATCCCCCTCATCCTCTACGGAGCCTTCGGCGGCGTATCCATCAGCGATCTTTTCCTTGCCGGCATCGTCCCCGGCGTACTCGTGGCAGGCGCCTTCATGCTGACAGCCGCCCTGATATGCAGCCGGCGCGGCTATGGCGAGATCCTTCCCAGGGCCAGCTGGTCGGAGCGAGTCCGCACGTTCCGCAAGGCCATTCCCGCGCTGGGCGTGCCCGTCATCGTGCTCGGCGGCATCTACGGGGGCATCGTCACCCCGACCGAGGCCGGTGTCGTGGCCGTCGTCTACGCGGCGCTGGTCGAGACCTTCATCACGCGTTCGATGACGCTTTCAAAGCTTCGCGAGATCCTGGTCTCATCGCTCCGCACGCTCGGACTGATATTCCTCGTGATCATCACGGCCAACGCCCTCGGCACATTCCTCCTCTATTACAACTTCCAGGACATAGTCCTCGGCGGAATGCGCTCGCTTACCGAATCCCCCGCGGTCTTCATGCTGCTCATGCTCGGCATGTTCCTCGTGCTCGGAACCTTCATCGAAGCGGCGGCCGTCATCCTCATCCTCACGCCCCTGCTCGTCCCGATGGCCGTAAGCTACGGGATAGACCCCGTCCATTTCGGAATCTTCATGCTGGTCAGCCTCTGCGTCGGCTTCCTCACTCCCCCCGTGGGCACGAACCTCTTCGTGGGCTGCGCGGTGAGCGGCATCGGCATCATGCCTCTCTCCAGAGCCGTCATGCCCTTCATCCTGGCCATGCTCGCCTGCATCCTGCTCATAGCATTCTGCCCGTCCATAGTCCTCTTCATGCTGTAACCCTCAACCTCAGGAGTCCATCATGCACCTCTCCACCATCACCCGTTCCGCCTCCCTCCTTCTCGGCATCCTCGCACTCTCCGCCGGCGTTGCCATGGCCGCCCCCCAGACCCTGAAGATCTCGCTCGTCACCAAGGACGGCGACATGTTCACCAAGGTCATGCGCGACACATTCAAGCCCATGGTCGAGGAAAAGAGCAACGGCAAATACAAGGTCGAGATCTATGCCGGCGGCTCGCTCGGCAACTCCGACACCGTCATCCAGGGCACGCAGTTCGGCACCATCCACATGGCCATCGAGTCCACCTCGAACATCTCCCAGTTCGTGCCCGAGTTCGCCGTGTTCGACATGCCCTACATGTTCCCCACCCTGCCGAGTATCAGCAAGGCCGTCGCCTCACCCGCCGGCCAGGCGCTCAGGGAGCGCTGCCTCAAGAAGAAGATCAACGCCCTGAAAATCATCCCCTCCTCCTTCCGCACCATCGCCACCTCGATGCCTGTGAACAGGCTTGAGGACGTCGCGAACATCAAGCTCCGCACGACCTCCTCCAAGCTCCACATCCTCGGCATCAAGAGCCTCGGCATGGCCCCCACCCCCATGCCCGTCTCCGAGATGCTCACCGGCATGCAGCAGGGCGTGGTCCAGGGCTTCGACCCCGACCTGAACTTCTACTTCGGAGCCGGCTTCATCGACGTGGCCAAGCATGTGTTCCTCTCCGACCACGCCCCCGTCACCAACGTGCTCTTCTGCAGCTCCAAGTGGTTCGACAAGCTTTCCGCCGAGGACAGGGCCATCATCACCGAAGCACTGGACAAATATGAATCCGAGGTCATCAGCCGCAACGCCGCCGCCCTCGAGAAGCTCATCCGGGAGAACTCCTCCAAGGGACTACAGCTTGTGAAGCCCTCCGCCGAGGAGAAGGCCCGCTGGATCGCCAAGAGCGAGCCCGCCTACGAGGAACTGCCTGAAAACCTCAAGAAGATCGCCCTCGACCTCCGTGCCGCCGCACGTGCCGAATAACCCTTCCCATGCCGGAGGCCTTCCGGCCTCCGGCAAACCACCAGAGTTCAAAAGGAGTAGATAATGTCCTGTTGCTGCCTTTCTCCCCAGGAGGAGCGTATCGCAGGGAAACACGTCGACCGCTGCGGACGCGAACGAGCCTTCGAGATCCTTGACACGGTCCAGTACGCGGTCCCCCATATCGACATAGAACGCGCCCGGTATTTCACCGAATCCATGCGCCAGACGGAAGGCGAGCTGCTCACCCTCCGCTGGGCCAAGGCCC
>JAKSQA010000021.1 GCA_024404335.1 Mailhella sp. | reverse complement strand
GGTATCATCTGCACGGGGACCTCTCCGCGGCCACGCGGGCATGGACGTCCGCCGCCTGCGAATTGGGGAGATCCGCTTTCCCCGTTAAATGAGCAGGCCGGCGTGCCTTTCCCGACTCGGCGGAAGCCGCTTCGGGCATCGGGCTGATTCATTTCGAATAAATCAGCGGTTTCCTAAACAAAAGGCCGCCGCTCCGAGGAACGGCGGCCCTGGTCTCGGTCCGTCCGACTAGTGGCATCCGCCGCTGCAGCTGCCGGTTCCGCAGCTGGGGCAGCCGCAGCCTCCGCCCATGTTGGGGAGAGGATGCTCGGGGATGACGAGGAAGCCCATGGGCGTGGCGTCTACGGTAGCGCCGGCGATGGTCGCCCACAGTTCCTTGGTGCAGCAGAAGGTGTAGCCTTCCGCTTCCTCAACGTGGTCGAGCTCGTTGGGCTCGTCCAGAGCAAGGCCGATCCGGGGGCCGCTGCAGCCGCCGGGGGCGAGGTAGAGACGGATGCCCGACTTGGGGTTTTCGGTGAAAAACGCGGCAAGTTCGGTAAGGGCGCTTTCGGTCACTGTGAACATGGGGTTCTCCGAAGGGTCCGCCGGGGCGGCCCTGAGTCAGAAGGTTCGGGGAGAACGGCTAGTGGCAGGAGCTGCCGCACGAGCCGCAGCTGCTGCCGCTGTTTGCAAGCGGGAGTTCGGGTTCGACCACGAAGCCCATGTAGCTGACGTCGATCTTCACGCCGCGCACACGCTCCAGAAGGTCTTTTTCAATGCAGAAGGTGAAACCGTTCGCCTCAAAGGAGGAATCATGATCAGTAGGCTCATCCAGAGCCAGGGAAAGCCTGGGGCCGCTTCAGCCGCCGGGGGCGAGGAAGACTCGGATTCCGGCCTTGGGGCGGTCGGCGAAGAAGGCGGTCAGCTCATTCGCTGCCGCAGAGGAAAGAGTGATCATGTGAACTCCCGATATGTTTGTCTGTGTGCACCCCTGACGGGGATTGGGACCGTTATATAGGTATGGCCATGGAGTTTGTCAACGGCGCCGCATGCCCTGAAGGCCGGAAGGCGCCGGCTCCCTATTCCGCCGGCGGCATGACCAGCGGGACGGAACGGCCCGCCGGGCCCTTTCCGGGGGCGCCCTTTCCGGATGCCTCAGGAGCGGCGGGCGGCATGACAAGGGGCATGGAACCGGAGGCTGCGCCGCCCGGGCATCCCGGATCCGCGGATTCCTCCGCAGGGCGGGGGCCGCCCATGCCGCGCATCCCCTTCATCATGGCCCCCATGCCGGAGCCGCCCATGTTCCCCCCATGGCCCGAGGAAAAGGCGGCCCATTCCTCTTTCGTCACGGATCCGTCATGGTCGGCGTCGATGAGCTCGAAGGCCTTTTCCGTAAAGGAAGGACGCGCCTTGAAGAACTCCTGGCGGGAAACGCGCCCGTCGGCATCGCCGTCCATGGCCGCGAAGCGCTCCATGGGGTCATGGCGGTGCATGGATACGGGCGTGCCCTCCATCGGCGATGCGGCTGCGGAGCCGGCAAGGGCCGTCAGCAGCAGGCCTGCCGGAATCAGTGCGGAAAGGAATCTGAACATGCCGTGTACTCCGGAATAAGGTTTCAGGGAAAGACGGAAATGATCCGGTCGGCGATGATCCCATCATCGCCTTCGTTCCAGCGGTACGCCGTAAGCGGACCGCCCGTGCCCGCGCGGAAATCAAGGCATACGGCCCTGCGCGTGAAGGCGGAGGCGTGTGCCTCGGGGGGCAGGCCGTAATGCCCGAAGAACGCCGGCTTGTCCGGCAGCGTCATGGCTGTCAGCTCCTCGGGCACGGGAGTCTCGGGAAGGCGCGAGAGGTCGGCCCCCCCGGCTGCGGCGAGGGACCGCCATGTGCGCTCGCCGCCCTCCTGCCACCACCGCATGCGCGACATGCTGCGCTCCACGCCGTATCTGTCGCGGAACGTCACGCCCCGCGGAAGCTGAAGGGAGGGCCCCTTGAGCACCCGGTTCACGATGGCGCATGCCGCCGTGCCTTCGCGCCGCGATTCGATGAAGAATTCCGGGCCGGCCGGCCTCGCATCCGCATCAAGGAGCCCGCCGCACCGCTCGGCAGGCGAGGCCGGCGGGCAGGCGTGCGCGCAGCAGAACGGGCCGAGGTCAAGCCAGAGGGGAAGCGACGCGAACCATTCGGAGAGCTTGTGATGAAGCGAAGAGCCCTCGCCCACACTGGTGAGGAACCCCTCGATCTGCTTCCTGTTCTTCTCGCCATGCGCACGCAGGCGCGAGCCGTCGGCCCTGCGGAGGCCCCAGCAGACGACGTTGTACTCATGGTTCCCCATCACGCACAGCGCCCTGCCGTCCCTGCACATCTTGCGAGCCGTCAGGGCGGCTTCGGCAGAGAACGGCCCGCGGTCGACAAGATCCCCCAGGAAGACCGCCCGGCGGCCTTCCGGCGGCTTCCACGAGAAAGCCCCGTCACGCCGGTAGCCCAGAGTGCGGAACAGTCTCTGCAGCGTGTCGAGGCGCCCGTGGACATCGCCGATGATGTCGTAGCCCCGGGGATGTTTCGTCTTCGTTTCCGTCATGGACAGGGTCACTCAAAGCGGTGTTTTCTTAGGCGTGAAGGTACGGAAGGCGCGGAACGCCGGCGCAGGCGCGGCGCTTCCGAAGTGCTTCCGGGCAGGAAGGCATGCGCCGCCGTGCCGGAACACGGCTCCGACGGCATGTGCATCCGCGCGGAGCTATGCGGCGGCGGATTCCATGGCGAAGCGCAGAAGGGTCTCAAGCAGCTCGGCAAAGGGGATGCCGGCGGCCGCCGCCTCCTTGGGAACGAGGCTCGCATCCGTCATTCCGGGAAGCGTGTTCACCTCAAGGGCGTACAGGTCTCCCCCTTCGGTGAGGATGAAGTCGGTGCGGCTGTAGCCGGAAAGCCCGAGGCAGCGGTGGGCGGCCAGGGCCTGCTCCTGCACGCGGCGCAGCACATCCTCGGGAAGGGGCGCGGGGCAGAGCTCGGCGGCGCCGTCGGCCGCATACTTGTCATGGAAGTCGAAATATCCGCTCTTGGGCACGATGAGCACGGGAGGAAGCGCCTTCTCCTCACCGGGAAGCCCGAGGACGCCGCAGGTGACTTCCCTGCCGACGATCAGCGTCTCGATGAGCACCTCCTGCTTCTTCTCGAAGAGGGAGGAGAGCGCCTGATGGAGCTCGGCCTCGTCGCCTACGCGGTACAGGTCGATGCTGGAGCCGCCGGTGTTCGACTTGACGAAGAGGGGGAAGGGAAGGCCGGGCTTCCACGATGCGTCGGGCTGCGTGGGCAGGAAGACATAGTCGGCGGTGCGTATGCCGGCGCGGCGCATGAGCGCCTTGGCGGCGGCCTTGTTCAGGGCGAGGAAGGAGCCCGCGGGGCCGGAGCCCTGGTAGGGGCACCCGGCACGCTCAAGCATGGCCTGGACAAGCCCGTCCTCACCGGGGCGCCCGTGGAGGTTCAGAAACGCGACGTCGTTCTTCCCGGCAAGCTCCATCAGCTTCTCAAAGCCGTCGGCCAGGTCGAACTCCGTGACCTCATGCCCGCGGCCGCGCAGGGCGCCGGCCACGACCCGGGCTCCCTTGAGGGAAATCTCGCGTTCGGTCGACCATCCGCCCGCCACAAGCAGTATGCGCATCTTCTCCATGAAACACCTCGTCGATTCAGAATTCCGCATGACGATGCGGGGGAAACATCTTCCGGAACGGCATGCCGGCACAAGCTACCCCATACCGGCGATTTACGCAAACGGCTTTATCCGGGGGCGGCCGGAAAGAGCGGATGCCCCGCATGGGGCGCCGCACCGCCCTCTCAGCAGATTTCCTCCCACCGGGCAAGGGAACCCTGAAGCGTCCTGTCCAGGGTCTCATAGACCTGCCTTACGGGAATGTCGCGCACGTCGTCGTTCACCTCCGACACGGCCGAGAAGTTCAGCGGCCCGCGGGGAGTCCACAGCTCTTCCGACCACGGGTAGGTGATCGACGTCGTAGGCGTGCCCATGGCGCCCGCAAGATGCTGCGGCGACGACGTGCAGGTGACGAAGGCATCGCAGCGCCTGATGAACGCCCCCGTCTGCTGCAGGGACTTCCCCCCGACGAAGATATTGAGCCCGGGGCGCTCCCTGTCCCTGTAGGCCTCGAGAAGCGGGACGTCCTCCGCGCCGGAGACGACCCATACGTCCAGCGGCTCAGGCTGGCGGAGCAGCAGGTCGGTGAGCTCGACGAACTTGCCCATGGGCCAGCGCAGGCCCGTCTTCTTGATGTTGCCGATGAAGATGCCCACGCGCTTCCGCCCCGGCTGCTTCGGGTACGCCGCATCGACTTCCTCCTGTACGGCATCGGGAATGGTGAACACGATGCGCGTGGAGGGGTTCCCGTCGTGCGGGAGTCCGAACTCGGCCTCGAGCTCGCGCAGCATCACCGCGGAATAGTGCCCGGCGTCGGCCTCGCTTCCGCTCCAGGGGGCGAGCACCCCCTTGTTGAGGGCGCCCTTCCTCTTTCCGCGGGCCAGGGCGGCAAGCATGCCCACGGTCCTTGAGCGGCAGTTGAAGCTGACAACCAGGTCATGCTTCGAAAAAAGGATGGGAAGCAGGGAGAAGACGGAGGAGAGATGCCGCTTGTCGTAGATATGCACGGCGTCGATGTCGGGGTTGCCTTCAAGCGCGACGGCGCCCAGCGGGCTGGCAATCACGTCGATACGGGCGCCGGGGTACACTTCGCGGAGGCGGCGGAAGACCGGCGTGCTCACCAGCATATCGCCTATCCTGTCGCTCCTGATGCACAGAATGCGGAAATCGTTCATGGACTGTCTCGTCTGGTATATGATGCGGAGGCTCTCCGGCGAGCCCTATCTGAAGAAGCGGTTGAGCCAGCGCAGCGATGCGTGCCTTCTCCATACGGCCATGAGAAGCGGCCATATCCGGTCTTCCCTGCTGAACATCCGCTCCTCGATGAGGCCCATCGTGTCGCCCCCCCACGGAGAGAGCGCAAAGTACTTCCAGTAGGCGAGCGAGGCGGGGAAGAACTTCTGCCACGGCTTGAGCGAGGGGAAGTGCAGGATCCTGCCCTTCAGCTCCTCCAGCCGCATGAAGCGCCTGTCGAGCAGGCACACCTCGTAGTTGAACGAGGAATCCGTCAGCTTCAGCCTCGACTCGTCGCCGCTGAGCATGAAGTTCATGAGGTCCTGGTCGAAGACGGGGAACTTCAGCGTCCGGAAGAAAGCGAGGTTCTCACGGTAGCATCTGAAGAAGACGTTGCCATCCTTCGAGGCGGCGCGGAGCGCGCGCAGGTCCATAAGGAGCACGCCGCTGTTGAAATAGCGGTCCTCCCGTATGCCCATGGCCCCCAGGTAGTACGACTTCTTGCGCTTCGACCAGACGCGCTCGGGGTCGTGGGTGGCCACGCACCATGCGCCGTCGAAGGGGATGTTCCAGAAATCGGCGGCATCGCGTTCGAAGATGATGTCGAAATCGAAGTAGAGGACCTTGTCCACCTCTTCCGGAAGCTGCTCATGCAGGCAGAAGCGGTAGAGGCTGGCCGACGTGTAGTCCCCCACCTTCCCGCCGGGGAAGTAGGCCACCACGTCTTCCGGAACATCGACATTTCCGTAGAAGGTTATGGAGTTGCCGAACCGGGCGCAGAGCTCCTCAAGATACGGGCGGCCCTTTTCCACCGTATCGTCCACCCGTGCATGGACATGCACCTTTTCCTGCGTGTTCATGAAGCATGAAAGCAGGGCGCAGTAGACGGCTTTGTACGCCTCCCCCCCGTCGTGATAGCATATCGCGCAATGGATCATGGCATGGCTTCCTTTTCAGAATATCCGGGGGAGCCTTCCCCCTGCGGTAAACGGAACGCATCCGGTGCGGTGACGGCCCCCTATCTGCCGGCTTCCGTCTCCTCCGGAGACCGGGCGGTCTTCGAGAACTGCATCTCGTACAGCATGCGGTAGATTCCGCCCTCCTTCGCCACGAGCTCCCCGTGGGTGCCCTGCTCGCACAGCCTGCCGTCGTTCATCACCGCTATGATGTCGGCGTTCATCACCGTGGAGAGCCTGTGCGCTATGACGAAGACCGTCTTGTTCCTCATGAGGTTGTCGATGGCCTGCTGCACGATCTTCTCCGACCTGTTGTCGAGGGCCGAGGTCGCCTCGTCAAGCACGACGATGGGGGCGTCCTTCAGAAAGGCCCTGGCTATGGCCACGCGCTGCTTCTGCCCGCCGGAAAGAAGCACGCCGCGCTCCCCGACCTCGGTATCGAGCCCCTTCTCGAGGGAGCCGATGAACTCCGTGAGGCAGGCGCTCCGCACCGCGCTCTCCAGCTCGCGCTCCGTCGCGTCGGCGCGGCCGAGCATGATGTTCTCCCTGATCGTCCCTTCGAAGAGGAAGTTGTCCTGGAAGACGAAGGAGATGCTGCGCCGCAGGTCCTTCAGGCGGATGTCCCGCACGTCGCGCCCGTCGATCATCACGCTGCCGCCGCGCACGTCGTAGAAGCGCGGAAGCAGGCTGACGACGGTGCTCTTGCCGCCGCCGGAGTTCCCCACCAGGGCGACCACCTGCCCCACCCTGACATCGAGGCTCACGCCGTGCAGCACATCGGGGCCGTCTCCGTAGCCGAACGTCACGTCCTTTAAGGATATCCCGCGCTCCACCGCATCCAGGGCCCCGGCGTCAGGGGATTCGGCCACGGAAGGCCTGCGGTCAAGGGAGCCGAACATCCTCTCCATGGCTATGAAGGAGACCTGCACGGAAGCCGCGACGTTCGAGATGTTCTTAAGGGGCGTGTAGAGCATGATCAGCGCCGCAAGGAAGGATACGAACTCGCCGGGCGTGATCTGCTCCGTCACGATCATCCAGCTGCCCAGGGCTATGGCCAGGCCGAGCCCTATGGACACGATGAAATGGGCGAAGGGGGTGATCCACCCCGTCCTGCGGATCATGCCCAGGGAAATGTCGAAGATCTCCTGGAGGAAGCCGTTGAACCTGTCCTTCATGGACTGCTGCAGATTATAGGAGGTGATCGTCCTGTTTCCGGCGAAGGTCTCGTTATAGGCGGAGTTCACCTTGAAGCCGGCATCGACGTTCCTGTCCACCAGGGAGCGGAGCATCCTGCGCATCTTCGATACGGGCGCGAGCGCGACGGCCATGATGAGTACGGCCATGATCGAAAGCTGCCACGAATTGTAGATCAGCACGCCCACCAGGGCGACGGATGAGAACACCCGGGTGATGAGGCGCTTCATGTTGTCGAGCAGGCCGGAGCATGCGGTGTCGGCATCGCTGTTGAACAGCAGCATCACCTCGCCGGATGTGCGGCTGTCGAAGAAGGGGGCGTCCATCTCCAGCAGGCGGTCGTAGAGCTCGGCCCTGAGCCGCCTGGTCAGCTTTCCGCCCACCCAGGTGTTCAGATACTGGCTCGCGTAGTTGAGCAGTCCCTGCAGCGTGGTGAACCCCACGATGAGCAGGGGGATGTACCACGGGGAGTCCATGTTCTTGGCGACGACGACGTTGTCGGTATAGGGCTTGAGGAAAAGCGCGATGACGGAATCGAGGGCGCCGATGGGGATGCATATCACCATCGCCATCAGGGCCCAGAACCAGAACGGCCGCACGTAGACCCACATGCGGGCGCAGTCTCTGCAGAACCTGTTGTTTTTGAGCAGACTATGGATAATATTCATGTTTTCCGACGGAACTGAGATTGCTTGTGCCTTGTGGCCGCACGCCGCGGTCCTCATCGGATGCTATACGATTTGAAATGGCATGGCAATACGGGGAGCCTGACGGAGGCCGGCCCCTGCGGCGGTCCCCCCCAGGGCCGCCGTGCCTGGATGCGCCGCGCGGAACGGCATCACGCCCACCTGCCGAAGCAAGGCATCGGGTGTGCCGAGGCGGCATCCCCCGGCAGCCGCCTGAGCTTCCCGGAGCTTCACGGATTCCACTCCCCTGCCGCGCTTGCCTGCCCCGGATTTCTCAGTTATATAAAGTTATATACTGGTTATGTTTTTTTTACATAACTATGATATAACTTTTTATAAGTTGGAAAAGACCTTATGAATCAGGAGTTTAATCCTTTCATGCCAGGTGCCGGCAACAAACCTCCGGCCCTGGTCGGCCGCGAGGATATCATCGAATCAGCACGGATGCTCTTCGTACGCGCAAAGGCGAAACGGAACTCCAAGCACATCATCATCTCCGGTCTTCGCGGCGTCGGAAAGACCGCTCTCCTCAATCATCTGAAAGCAGTCGCAGGCTCCGCCGGATGCCATGCCATCAAGCTGGAAGCCGATCCTGACAGGAATATCCTGGCGGATATCGTCCGTGAACTGCGCAGCCTGCTTCTCGGTCTGGACCCGTCAGGGGATGAGAAAGGTCTTCTGCGCAGGGCGCTGTCGGCAGTGCACAACTTCTCCATCTCCGTAGGCCTGAAGGGCATGAGCCTTGCCGTGAACTTCACTCCCGTACACGGGATAGCGGACAGCGGGAATATGGATTCCGACCTGCTGGACCTGTTCGCATCCGCAGGAGAAGCCTCGGATGAATACGGCCGCGGCATAGCGCTTCTCATTGACGAGCTTCAGTATGTCGATGACGCTACGCTCAAGGCGCTGATATACACACTGCATCATATCCAGCAGGAGCAGCTGCCCGTCGCCTTCGTCGGGGCAGGACTCAGAAGCATCTATGGCAAGCTCGGCAAGGCGAAGACCTACGCGGAGCGGATGTTCGAATTCCACGAGCTGGGCCCGCTCACCAGGGACGAGGCGTTCGCCGCCATCCGCATCCCCTTCGAGCAGGAGGGGGAAGCCATCGATGATGCCGCGCTTGAAGTCATCTACCGGCAGACACAGGGCTACCCATACTATCTTCAGGAATGGGGCTACCACACATGGATCGTCGCCGACGCATCCCCCGCATCGTCATCCGATGCGCTTGAGGCCTCAAAACTGGCCCTGCTTACCCTGGACAGCGGATTCTTCAAGGTGCGCACGGAAAAGCTGAGCCGAAGGGAACAGGAATTCCTAGTCGCCATGGCAGGCATGCCGTCGCTGCCGTGCCGGACTTCCGACATCAGCACCGCCCTGGGAAAGAAGTCCACCAGCGACATAAGCCAGCTGCGGAACCGCCTGATATCAAGCGGCGTGATATACGATCCCAAATACGGAGAGCTGGAATTCACGGTCCCGCTGTTCGGCCAGTATGTCCTCCGCACCATGGCGGGCAGCTGAGCCCTCCGCCCTCTTCCGCCAAAGCGTCAGACGGGCTGGGGAAAGGGCATCCATACAGGGCCCATTGCCACGCTTAAATCGGTCAATGCGGCTCCATACAAGGCCATGATAGAAGTGGGGCAACGGCGCCGCTGATTCAGCGCGTAGCTTCATGCCCCGCCGGATGAGCATCATATACGACGGTCTTACCTATTACACAAAAGGGGGCCCCTTCCATGTGGAAGAGGCCCCCTGCTGATTCCGGCGCGGCCTGCGTCAGGCCGCTTATGCTTATGCGGTCACGAACTCCAGCCGCGTATCGTCGCCTTCGCCTGCGGTCACGACGCGGACGCTCTGCCCGTCACGGATACGGCCGGCGATGACCTCCCGCGCGAGCTTCGTCTCCAGGCCGTGCTGGAGCCAGCGCTTCAGCGGGCGGGCGCCGTATGCCGGATCGTACGCCACGGAGGCTATCCAGCTGCGGGCCGCCGGGTCGAGCTCGAGCGATATCTTGCGCTCCTCAAGCCTTCTGCGGAGGCTGCGTATCTGCAGGTCGATGATGGCGCCCACCTGGCTCATGCGGAGCGGGTGGAACATGACCGTCTCGTCCACGCGGTTGAGGAACTCGGGCCGGAAGAAGCGCTTCAGCTCCGCCTCCACGCGCTCCAGCGCCTGCGCGGCCACCGGGCCGGAAACGCGGAGGGTCATGACGGTATCCATGCAGAACACCGTGCGGCTTTCCTGCCGCGCGGCGCAGCCGGACAGCAGAAAACTCAGCAGAAGCGCCCAA
>JAKSQA010000209.1 GCA_024404335.1 Mailhella sp. | reverse complement strand
AGGGAGATTTCCGGCGAAGCGTACGCCGCCATGGGGGAGCTTATGTGCGCGGGCGGTGCCTCGGCCCTGGTGGACATCGAGGCCTTCCATCCCTCCGGAAAGGCGGCGGAGCTTGTGGCGTGCGCGCGCAGGCACGGCGTGGCTGCGGTGACGAGCAATCATGATTTCCACGCCACGCCTGCGAAGGAGGAGATCGTGCGCAGGCTGCGCCACATGCAGGACGTGCTTGATGCCGACGTGCTCAAGATAGCCGTCATGCCGCAGAGCATGCGCGACGTGCTGACGCTTCTGGACGCCACGGAGGAGATGCGCACCCTGTACGCGCGCAGGCCGCTCATCACCATGAGCATGGGCCCGCTGGGCGTGCTGAGCCGCGTTGCGGGCCAGGCCTTCGGAAGCTGCGCCACCTTCGGCGCCGCAGGCCGCTGCAGCGCCCCCGGGCAGATGGACGTCTACGCGCTCGACGCCTGCCTTGCGGCGCTTGATGCGGGCATGGCGGGAAGCCGCAGCTGAGAAATTCCGAAAAAATTTCCCTTCCCCTACTGGACGAACCGCAAAACGCGCTTACCTATATGCCCGTAGGAAGGGCCGCGGGTCCTTCTGCCAGAACAGTGAAATTCCCACGGAGGACATATATATGAGCAAGATCATCGGTATCGACCTCGGTACGACGAACAGCTGCGTTTTCGTCATGGAAGGCAAGGAAGCCAAGTGCATCACCAACCCCAACGGCGGCCGCACGACCCCCTCCATCGTGGCCTTCACCGACAAGGAGCGCCTCGTCGGTGAGACTGCCAAGCGCCAGGCCGTGACCAACCCCGACCGCACCATCTTCGCCGTGAAGCGCCTCATGGGCCGCCGCTGCGACGACGTCGAAGTGCAGCACTGGATGAAGCACGCCCCCTAGGCCATCGTGCCCGCCTCCAACGGAGACGCCGCGGTGCGTGTAGACGGCCGTGACTACAGCCCCCAGGAAATCTCCGCCGCCATCCTCGCCCAGCTCAAGAAGGATGCCGAAGCCTACCTCGGCGAACCCGTGACCGAAGCGGTCATCACCGTGCCCGCCTACTTCAACGACGCACAGCGCCAGGCCACCAAGGACGCCGGCAAGATCGCCGGCCTCGACGTCAAGCGCATCATCAACGAACCCACCGCGGCTGCCCTCGCCTACGGCTACGACAGCAAGAACAATGAGAAGATCGCCGTGTACGACCTCGGCGGCGGCACCTTCGATGTCTCCATCCTCGAAGTCGGCGACAACGTCGTCGAAGTGCGCGCCACCAACGGCGACACCTTCCTCGGCGGCGAAGACTTCGACCAGCGCATCATCAAGTACCTCGTGGACGAGTTCAAGGGCCAGTACGGCATCGACCTCGCCCAGGACCGCATGGCCCTTCAGCGCCTGAAGGAAGCCGCCGAAAACGCGAAGAAGGAGCTCTCCACCTCCATGGAGACGCAGATCAACCTGCCCTTCATCACCGCCGACGCCACCGGCCCCAAGCACATGATGATGTCCCTGAGCCGCGGCAAGCTCGAGCAGATGGTCATGGACCTCGTCCAGGGCTCCCTTGAACCCTGCCGCAAGGCCCTTGCCGATGCCGGCCTCACCGCTTCCCAGATCGACGAGGTCGTCCTTGTCGGCGGCATGACCCGCATGCCCCTGGTCCAGAAGATGGTGGGCGAGTTCTTCGGCACGGCTCCCAACCACTCCGTCAACCCCGACGAGGCCGTTGCCCAGGGTGCCTCCATCCAGGGTGCCATCCTTACCGGCGATGTGAAGGATGTGCTCCTGCTCGACGTGACCCCGCTTTCCCTCGGCATCGAGACCATGGGCGGCGTGTTCACCAAGCTGATCGACCGCAACACCACCATCCCCACCCGCAAGAGCCAGGTCTTCTCCACCGCGGCCGACAACCAGCCCGCCGTGGACATCCATGTCCTGCAGGGCGAGCGCCCGATGGCCGCCGATAACAAGACCCTCGGAACCTTCCAGCTCACCGGCATCCCCGCCGCCCCCCGCGGCGTTCCGCAGATCGAAGTCACCTTCGACATCGACGCCAACGGCATCGTGAACGTCTCCGCCAAGGATCTCGGCACCGGCAAGCAGCAGTCCATCCAGATCACCGGTTCCTCCGGCCTGAGCAAGGATGACATCGACAAGCTCGTCCGCGAGGCCGAAGCCAACGCCGCCGATGACAAGAAGAAGCAGGAGGCCATCGAGGCCCGCAACCAGGCCGACAGCCTGATCTACGCCACCGAGAAGTCCCTCAAGGAACTCGGCGACAAGGTCGACTCCGCCACCAAGGCCGACGTGGAAGCCAAGACCGAGGCCCTCAAGAAGGCCATGGAAGGCACCGACGTCGACGCCATCAAGAAGGGCTGCGACGAACTCCAGCAGGCTTCCCACAAGCTGGCCGAGTTGCTCTACAAGAACAGCCAGGCCCAGCAGGCCGCCCAGGGCGCCCAGCAGGAAGACCCCAAGGCCGGAAGGAAGGATGACGACGTCGTCGACGCCGACTTCACCGAAGTGAAGTAAGCGGCCTCACGCATGATCCCCCAGGGCTCCCCCCTCCATCGGAGGGGGGTGCCCTTTTCGTACGGACGGTAATCTCTGGGACCGTGCCTCAGGCGAGGCGAACCGGCGGAGGAGTCGGGGAGGCCATCTATTAAGGATATTC
>JAKSQA010000208.1 GCA_024404335.1 Mailhella sp. | reverse complement strand
CGGGCATGCCGGAGCAGACCTCACAGACATTGGTGTTCGGCGCGTCGCCGAAGGAATTGGGGCAGGAACAGAAAAGCTTGCTGGCGGTGGCGAGGTGGACGTGCACCTCCAGACCGATGACTGCTTCGTATGCGGACATGGGAACTCCCTGATTAAATGCGATATGGTCCTGCATGCAGGCAATCGGTAAAGTTAGCATTAAAAGGATGACAGCTCAAGAGGCGCAGGGAACGGCCTTTCCGGAAGGATTGCCGGAAAAAAGACCTGCGTTTCCGATTTGCCGCCCGGCAGGGCCGCCTGCCAGTCGGTATGCCGTAAAGGACGGCGGGAGCTGCGCGGATAGCCCGCAGGCGGGGGGCGGAGGATGCTTCAGGAAACGATGCCGCGTTCGAGAAGGCGGCGGAGATACCAGTTGGGGCTGCTCACAAGCATGTGGAACTTTCCCGGCGCCCCCTGGATCTCAAGGACGGATCCGAAGCGGAGGGGATGGTTTTCCTGGCCGTCGACGAGATGACCACGTCGTCGGTCGGGCGCTCCACGGTGATCCTGATGACCGAATGGACGGGGAGGACGAAGTGGGGGAATGCCCGGACGAAGGAGGGGCATATCGGCGTCAGGAGCTGGGCGTCCATGCTGGGAAGCGTGAGCGGGCCGCCCGCAGACGCGTTGTATGCCGTGGAGCCGAGGGGCGTGGAGATGATGACGCCGTCGCCCCGGAATCCGTCGAAGTCGATGCCGTCGACCGTGATGCGGAGGGACACCGCCCGGGCGACGAGCCCGTGGGAGACGATGACGTCGTTGATGGCGAAGCCTTCGGCCTCGCAGCCGCCCCGGTCTTCCTGCATGATCCGCCATTTGAGGGCGATGTGGTTCTCCTCGATCCATTTTCCGGCGACGATGTCGTCAAGCTGGGCCTCCCATCCCTCGGCGGGGAGTTCGGCAAGGAATCCGACGAAGCCGAAGTTGAGCCCCACGATGGGGGTCGCGAGGTCGGTGAGCTTGCGTGCGGCGCCGATGATGGAGCCGTCGCCGCCGACCATGATGATGGCGTCGGCATTCGCGGCCGAGGCATGTATGTCGGCTTCGGGAGCTGTGGACGGAAGTACGGCGGCGCAGCAGCCGTGGCCGGCGAGGCGGAGCCCGACGGCGTCCGCAGCGGCACGGGCGTCGTCCTGCGGCTTGTGGAGTATGAGGAATCGGCGGAGGCTGTTCATGGGAATTTCCTAATATAAAGGAGCGAACTGTGCAACGGGGCAGGGGCATTGTCAGCAGGGGGGCTTTCGTGTAGCATGACCGGGATATGTTCCGGAGCCCGTGCTCCATGATTTCGCGCGGCGCACGAGCCGCGGCCCCAGCGAGGTTTTCCATGCCTATCTATGAATCTGGATGCAAGAAGTGCGGAAGCACGTTCGAGGAGCTCGTTTTCGGCTCCGAGACCCCTGTCTGCCCCAAGTGCGGCTCGCCTGACACCGACAGGCTCCTTTCCCGCTGCGCCTGCCGTTTCGGCGGCGCCGCAGGTTCCGACATGCCTTCGGCTCCCGCGGCTTCCGGCGGCGGATGCGCCGGCTGTGCGGGCGGCAACTGTTCGTGCTGCGGGCACTGATGCCGGAAGATATCCAGGGAGTGTCCGATGAAGAAACTGGTGATTGCGACAAGGGGCAGCGCGCTTGCCCTGTGGCAGGCCGAGCATGTCAGATCGCTTCTTACGGAGCGCTATGCCGGTCTTGAGGTCGAGCTTCTCGTCCTTAAGACGAAGGGCGACATCATCCTCGACGTGCCGCTTGCGAAGGTCGGGGGAAAAGGGCTCTTCGTCAAGGAGATCGAGGAGGCTCTTCTCTCCGGAGCGGCCGATCTTGCCGTGCACAGCATGAAGGACGTGCCCATGGTCCTTCCCGAGGGGCTCGTCCTCGCGGCCGTCCCGCCGCGTGAGATATGCACGGATGTCTTCCTCTCGGAGCGCTATGCCTCCCTGGAGGAGCTTCCCGACGGGGCCGTGCTCGGCACGAGTTCGCTGCGCCGTCAGGCGCAGGTGCTCGCCATGCGTCCGGGCCTGCGGATAGAGATGCTGCGCGGCAACGTCGAGACCAGGCTCCGCAAGATGCGCGAGGGCCAGTACGATGCGATCATCCTGGCCAGGGCCGGCGTGAAGCGGCTCGGGCTGGGGGCCTCGAAGGAGCAGGATCTCGTGCCGCCTTCGTTCATCCCCGCCGTAGGGCAGGGGGCTCTCGGCATCGAGATACGCGACGACAGGGCTGACCTGAAGGAGATGCTCGCCTTCCTTGACGATGCGCCTACGAGGATAGCCGTGACGGCAGAGCGCGCCTTCCTGCGCCGGCTCGACGGAGGATGCCAGGTGCCCATCGCCGCCCATGCCGTGGTCGGCGGAGACTCCGTGGACATGGAGGCGCTGGTCGCCTCGCCCGACGGCATGCGTGTGTTCCGGGGGACGTCCTCCTGCGGAGCCGATGCGCAGGCGGCGGGCTCCATGGGAGAGGAACTTGCGGTCCGGCTGCTCGGCGAAGGAGCCGACAGGGTCCTGGCCGAGCTCTACGAAGGCTGAGATGCTTTTCCGCCCGGGAGGCCTCCTTCCGGGCTTTTTTTTGCCCGCCGTCCTGCGGGCCCCTTTTCGAGGTGATATATGCCCAGCACGACACATGCCCCGGCCCCTCTTCAGCATGACCGGCTCCGGC
>JAKSQA010000207.1 GCA_024404335.1 Mailhella sp. | reverse complement strand
GAGGAGGTGGACGCCCAGACGCTGAAGGAGATTGAAGCGGAGGTCTGCCAGGGGAAAGGCTGCTCACGGCGGGCTCCGAGGAAAAGGAGGGCATTCTCAGCGCCATCTTCGGCACCGGCAGGTGGAAGAGGATAGCCGATGAGATCGCCCGCATTGCCAAGGAGAGAAAGGATGCCTCCGACAGGCTGAAGCAGGACATCGACGCCGTCCTCAGGGCCGAGGGCTGCGAGAGCGTCGCCGTGCTCAGGGAAAGGACGGCCGGGCTTGAGGAGTCCCTGAAACTGCTGAAGGCCGGGCGCGATGCGGCCGGCTTCGAGGGGCGGCGACGCAGGCTTGCGGAACAGGAGGATCTGCTCCGGCGTTTTGCGGAAAAGCGCGTGCTTGCGGAGGAGAAGGCCGGGCTCGAGCAGGCGGAGGCCGGCATCGGGGCCATGCGCCGCGAACGTGCGGATGCGGGCAGGGCCGAGCTCGTGCGCAGGCCCTTCGAGGCGTTCGAGGCGGCTGAACGCGAACTCGGAAAGCGCAGCGCAGCGCTTGAGGCTGCGGAAAAACTGCTTGCCGAAAAGACGGAGGCCCTGAAGGCCGCCGCGCTGTCGGCGGAAGAGGCCGGGAAGCGCATGCCCGTGGCGGACATGCTTCACGCGTCTGCGCTGAAGCTTGAGGGCCTGCGGAGCGAT
This sequence comes from Mailhella sp., assembly GCA_024404335.1. Classification (GTDB taxonomy): domain Bacteria; phylum Desulfobacterota; class Desulfovibrionia; order Desulfovibrionales; family Desulfovibrionaceae; genus Mailhella. The sequence goes on along the minus strand of JAKSQA010000207.1, from coordinate 2,018 downwards.
TTTGAGGGGCTTGACGGCCTGCGTGCTGCCGAGAAGAAGGCCTCCGGAGACCTGAAGAAGGCGCAGGACGGGGAGAAGAAGGCGGAAGCCCGGTGCGCGGCCCGTACCGACGAGCTCGGCAGGGCCTATGCGGCGCTGGAGCAGGCGCGCACCGCCCACGGCGCGGCGCTTGAAGGGTACATGGCCAATATCACGGGTGTGCTGGCATCGCGCCTCGAGCCGGGGAAGCCGTGCCCGGTATGCGGCAGCACGCACCACGATGCCCCGGCCGTATGCGGGGGCGGTGTGGCGTCTTCGGCGGAGCTGGAACGCCTCGACGCCGAAGCGAAGGCGCGGCAGAAGGAATGGAATGATGCCGACGGCATGCTGAAGGAAGCGCAGGGCGCCCATGAGGCGGCGAAGGCCCTTTCGGCGGAGTGCCTGGTCGCGTGGACGCAGGCGAAGGAACGCCTTGAGAATACGGAGAAGTCCATTGCCGGCGTGTGCGGATCCGCAGCCGCGGCCGTTCCGGAAGGTGCGGCGCCCGGCGACGCCGAAGCTGTCGCACGCCTGAACGCGGCCATTGCCGGCATTTCCGGCCTCAGCGGCCTTGAGAAGGTCCTTGCCGGCATGGAGGATCTCCGCTCCGGCATCGCAGAGTCTGCGGAGGCCTGCCGCGCTGCGGAGAAGCGGGCCGAAGAGCTGAGGAACGATGCGGCATCGAAGAGGGATTCCGCCGAAAAGGAGAAGACGGAGGCCCTGGAAAGGAAGGAAAAGGCCCTTTCGGAACTGGCCGACGCGCTCCGCGGGAGCGGATTCTCCGCAGGCGGCGAAGGGCTCGACACGGAGGCCGCCGCTGCCGCGAAGGCCGCGCTGAGGGATCCCGGCAGGCTCAGCGCACTCGACAGGCGCATCCAGGAGCATGAGACCAGGTGCGCCGACAACGCGCGGAAGCTCGCCGATGCCGAGGCGGGGCTTGAAGGCTGTGAGGAGCCCGATGCCGAGGCCCTGAAGAGGGAGAAGGCCGGCCTCGATGCGGAGGAAAAGGACTTCGTCACGAAGATCGCCGCAGCGGAGAAGGAGCTTGAAGGCGCGGGGAAGAAGCTGGAGTCGCTTTCCGCCGACCTGGAGCGCTACGAGAGCGAAAGGCCGCAGATAGAAATCGACATGGGCCTTGCGAAGGCCGTGCGCGGCGATACGGGGACGGGCCTCCACCGCTATGTGCTGGGCGTGATGTTCTCATCGGTCATCGCGGCGGCGAACAGGATGCTCGCCGGCGTCCACGGCGGCAGGTACGCGCTCTACCGGTCGGAGGCGAAGGTCTCCGGAAACAAGCGGGGGCTTGAGCTGTTCGTGGTCGACAGGAATGCCGGCACGCCTCCGGAGGCCGGTGAGCGCGGCCGCAGCGTGAACACGCTCTCCGGCGGCGAGAAGTTCCTTGTGTCGCTGGCGCTTTCCATCGGGCTTTCCGAAGTGGCCCAGTGCAGCGGCAGGCGGCTCGACGCCATGTTCATCGACGAGGGCTTCGGCTCGCTTGACGAGAACTCCATCAACGACGCCATGGACGTGCTGCGCAGCGTGCAGGCGGCAAGCGGCCTGGTGGGCATCATATCGCATGTGCGCGTGCTGGCCGACAACATCCCCAACAAGATACGCGTGGCCAAGGGCTCGGCGGAGAAGGGGGGAAGCCTCTCCCTTTCCGTAGGCTGACGGTTCATTCCGCAGGGGTGCTGCAGGCAGCGGAAAGGGAACTTTACTTCTGCCGTGCTTACGAAAGGCCCGGCATGGTTTGCGAACCGGCGTACGCCGGTTCGGACATAGAAATGATAGAAGGACGCACGATGGACTTTCATTTTTCAAAATCCAGATACTGCAGCGCGCTGCAGTGCCCGAAGATGCTCTGGCTGGAGACCCGCAGGCCCGAGCTGTTCGACGATTCCGTCATGAATGACACGGTGCTGCAGGCCGGCACCGCCCTGGGAGAACTGGCCCGCGGGCTGTTCGGCGACTTTGCGCCGGTGCCGTACGGGGAGCCCTCC
>JAKSQA010000206.1 GCA_024404335.1 Mailhella sp. | reverse complement strand
GCAAGCATGCGCCTGAACGTGCTCCGGCCCTCGGGGCTGCGGTCGCCCGCAAGGCGCAGCGCGATCTCGTATGCCGCCGGCTCGACCCCCTCCTCCGCCGCCTGCATGAGCAGCCGGAAAGCACGGTCGGGATCCTTCGGCAGGAACGAGCCATCGGCAAGCGCCATGCCGAGCTCGTACATGGCCTCCGCTTCGCCGGCGGCGGCCAGGTCCTCAAGCCCTGCGCCGAGTTCCCTCTTCTGCTCATCGGTGAAGGCGCAGCGGCCCATGCGCAGCAGAAGGGATGAGGTCTTCACGGCCTCGGCGCTGCCGGCGAGCGCGCAGTCGCGGAGTTCCGCCGCATGCTTCAGGAACTCCTCCTCCGTATCCGCATGGCGGAGCATGATCTCCGCAATCAGGTAGCGCGCGTGCAGGCTGCCGCGTTCTGCGGCGCCCGCAAGCAGGCGGAACACGGTCTCCATGTCGGCGTCATCCTGGTCAGAAAGGATCTCCGCGGCGCGGACCATGGCCTCGGGATTGCCGCGGTCTATCTCCCCCTGGAGCTTCTCAGGAGCGAGGGGGCCGTAGGCGGCGCGCACCTCCTTTGCCGTTTCGGAGTCGCCCGCCCCTTCGAGCATGGCCATGCCTCGCTCCGTATCCTGCGGGATGAGGTCGCCGGAAAGCAGCAGCGCCGCATAGAGGGCCCTGCAGCTGCCGTGGCCAGCCGTGCCCTCCCATCTGCCGAGCGCGTCCTCAAGGATCTTCAGGCCGGCCTGCCTCATGGCGGCGTCCGTTCCTTCCGCATTTCCGTGGAAAAGCAGCTCCTTCGCCAGTTCGGCTGCGGCCGAGAGGGACCCCCGCTCCATGGCCGACGTGAGCAGCGCGCGGCGCGCAGCAGCGTCTTCCGTCATCTGCGCAAGAATTTCCATGGCCACGGTGCAGCCTTCACCGGCGGACCGCCGCAGCATGTCGAGCGCCTTCCTGCGCGTTGCGGCGGAGGGGATGTTCGCAAGCAGGCGCTTCGCTTCGAATACGAGGCTCATCGGCTCGCCCGCCTCGGCGCCTTCGCTGATGAGGTCGTCCACGGGAAGCCCCTGCCCCCTTCGGAGCGAGAAGCGAAGCATGCGCGGAATGTCGAAACCGTCGGCCTGGAGGCCGGCGTAGATCTCCGCCGCCTCGTCATACGGGCCGGAGTCAAGCATCATGGAGAACTTGAGCTCGCGCAGGTCGCAGCTGCCGGGGTTCTCCGCCAGGGCGGCATCGACCATGCGTCGGGCCCTGTCGGGATCGGTGAGCGCGCGCCACGCCGCGGCCTCGGCCACGGCGATGCCGTGGTAGTATCGTGCGAGGTCGTCAGGGATGACGCCGTCGGCGCATCCTGCGGCCAGGGGGCCGAGCGAGGAGATGTCGGCAGCGCCCTTTTCGAGCTCATCGGCCAGCCGGTCGCCGGCCTCGATGTCGCAGTCGCGCCCCATGAAGCGCGCATGGGCCATGGCCGCCAGCACCGCGGGTGCGAAGCCTGTGGCAGCGGCCTTCATGCCCAGCGCGAAGGCCTCCTCCATGCAGCACTCGGCGGCGAGCTCCTCGGTGCGGCGCAGCCATGCAAGCACGCCGCCCTTCTCCGCCTCCTGCCCCCGGCGGGCAAAGGCTGAGGACCCTTCGGTGATGCCCAGGAATCCGCGCAGCTCTTCGTGGACGGCGTTGGAAGGCCCGTAGGGGTTCCTCATGATGTCGCAGGCGCGCACCATGTCGGAGCGCAGCGCGAACAGCAGCGCGGCAAGGTCGCGCTCCGCGGGGACGAGCGAACGCTCGAGCGCGTAGAGAAGGCGCGAGGCGTATGCTTCGCTGCAGCGCACGGCGCCGGGTGCCGCAGTGCGTGCAGGCTCTGCGGGCGCGCCGTCGTCTGCGGAGTCGGCGCACAGGATGAGGCCTGCGGCGCATGCGGTGGCGAACGGCATGCCGCCGTCGATGAAGAGGTCCGCCTCCGTCCCTGCGGCGAAGTCATGCGATGCGGCCGCGGGCTCCCCTGCTTCGAGAAGACGCACGCCGCGGCAGAAGCGGTACCAGAGGCAGCCGCCCATCAGCGGGTCGAGCCGTGCGGTGATCTCCGCGAGGCGCCCTGCGGCAAGCGGGCCGCGGCAGGTGAACCCGGCCAGCTCAAGCCAGTCGGGGTCGGAGCCGTCGGGAGCAGGCGCGGCAGGCAGGCCGCTGAGGCTCAGCAGACTCCCGCGGGCAAGGAGCGCGCTTTCCAGAATGAGGCCGATCTCGTGCAGCTCATCCTCGTCGATGCCCAGGGCCCGGCCGTCCATGCCTTCCGGCTCCGTGCCGATGGCGAGCAGGCGGCTCTGCATGGAGGCGAGCTCACGGAGGAGTCGTGCGCCCCGGCCGCCGTCGTCCCTGCCCTCAAGCAGGGAGCCTGCCCAGCCGCCGAAATCCGTGACGGGCGCGGGCATTCCGGCTTCCGCGGCAGGCGCAGCCTCGGAGCCGCCCTGTGCGGCGTGGACGGCAGGATCGAAGCGGAAGGCATGGATGCGGTCGGCCTGCGCCGATTCGGCGGTGCGGAAGGCCTCCGCCTCGGAATTGGAGAGCAGCTTCTCGCTGAGCTCGTTCCGCACGGAGTCCGCCAGGCGCGCGAAGCCGAGCCCCTCGGGCCCCGTGCCCGCGCGGAGGTTCGCCAGCAGTATCAGGGCTGCGGTTGCCGCCGCACGCCTTGCCAGCGTCTTCG
>JAKSQA010000205.1 GCA_024404335.1 Mailhella sp. | reverse complement strand
CCTTGCGCAGATATATGTCTACGGAAAATCACCTATTCTGTCAATAGAAAAAATGAGGATTTCTGATTTTTTCCTCATAAGGGGCTTTTATGGGAGATTCTTCCCGGATGCCGATACCTGGAGCCAGAGGATAATCGTTGTTTCCTCCGGCTATTTAGGCTCGGGGGAGCCTGAAGCCGCTCTCTTCCTTATTTCTATCTCGATGCAGGCGAGGGCGGCCGGGGTCACGCCGGAAATCCTGCCCGCCTGGCCAAGGTTCGCCGGGCGCACACGGTTGAGCTTCTCCTGGATCTCACGGGAGAGGCCGGCCATGCCGTCGTATGTCATATCCGCAGGAATCGCCACGGAATCGCGCTGGGCGCTCTTTCGGACGAGCTCCTCCTGCAGTTCGAGGTAGCCGGAGTATTTCAGGATGATGTCCGCTTCGGTAAGGATGTCCTCGGGAGCTTCCGCTATGGAGGGGAGGAATGCGGAAAGGCGGCGCACGTCGAGGTCGGGCCTGCGGCAGAGTTCGGCAAGCGTGGAGGCCTGACTGGGGACCGGCTGCCCGAGTTCGGCGAAGATCTTCCTTGCGGCGGCGTCCGGCGTGACGCGGAAGGAAGAGAGCGATTCCATGAGGGTGTCCAGGGCCTGCCTGCGCTCCATGAACATCCGCCACTGCGCGTCGTCCACGAGGCCTCGTTCGCGTCCGAGCGGGGTGAGACGCGCATCGGCATTGTCCTCACGCAGGAGGAGCCTGTACTCGGCTCGGGAGGTGAACATGCGGAAGGGTTCGTTCGTGCCCTTTGTGACGAGCTCGTCGGCGAGGACGGCCATGTAGCACTCGTTCCTTCCGGGGAGGAAGGGCGGTCGGCCTTCGATGACGGCTGCGATGTTCAGGGCGGCCCACATGCCCTGGGCGGCGGCCTCCTCGTAGCCTGAGGTGCCGTTGATCTGCCCGGCGAGCCAGAGTCCGTGCACCTTCTTCGTCTCGAAGGTCGGGCGTAGCTGGATGGGGTTGACGTAGTCGTATTCGATGGCATAGCCGGGCCGGACGATCTTCGCGTGCTCGAGGCCCCTGATGGAGGCGATCATCTTTTCCTGGATGTCGAGGGGGAGGCTGGTGGATATGCCGTTGGCATAGTATCCCAGGGCTCCCAGCCCCTCAGGCTCGATGAAGACATGGTGCCTGTCGCGGTCGGGAAACCGGGCGACCTTGTCCTCCACGGAGGGGCAGTAGCGTGCTCCCGTTCCGGTGATGATGCCGTTGAACATGGGGGAGCGGTCGAGGCCGGATCGGATGATGTCGTGCGTCCGCTCGTTCGTCCAGCTTATCCAGCAGGGGACCTGGGGAAGGACGGGCCCCGGCCCCGTGAAGCTGAATCCCTGGGGGGGCTCGTCGCCGTACTGGGGCTCGAGCGCATCGAAGTCGATGGTGGAGGCGAGCAGGCGGGGAGTGGTGCCCGTCTTGAGCCTGCCGAGCTCCAGGCCGAGGCTGCGCAGAGAATCGGAGAGGTCCATGGCGGCATCGTCTCCGAAACGGCCGCCGCTGTAGTGGGTGAGCCCCACATGGATGAGCCCGCAGAGGAAGGTGCCCGTGGTGAGCAGCACGTTATCGGCAAGGAACTCCTTGCCGAGGCGCGTCCTGACTCCGCGGACCCGGCCGTCCTCGGCGAGGATTCCGGTCACCATGTCCTGCCAGACGGTGAGGCCCGGCTGGGCGAATATGTCGCGCTTCACGGCGGCGAGGTAGCTGTCGCGGTCTATCTGGGCGCGGCGGGCGCGCACGGCGGGGCCTTTGCTTGCATTGAGTATGCGGAACTGTATGCCCGCCTCGTCGGCCCAGCGGCCCATGCATCCGCCCAGTGCGTCTATCTCACGCACGAGGTGGCCCTTTGCGAGGCCGCCGATGGCGGGGTTGCACGAAAGGTGGCCTATGCGGTCTGCGTTGCCGGTTATGACAAGTACGCTGTGCCCCATGCGGGCGAGGGCCATTGCCGCCTCACAGCCGGCATGGCCGGCGCCTACGACGATGCAGGAATAATCTGGCATGGATGCTGTCCCGTCCGGCGGAATGCCGGGCTTATGATAAGGAAGCGCCATCCGGAGCCCCGGAGGGCTGCGGATGGCGGAAAGGCGGAGGATTCCGCATCAGTTCTCGTAGAAGGAGCGGAGCGTCTGGCTGCGTACGGGATGGCGGAGCTTGCGGAGTGCCTTGGCTTCGATCTGCCGTATGCGTTCGCGCGTGACGTTGAAGAGCTTGCCCACTTCCTCAAGGGTATGGTCCGACTTCTCACCGATGCCGAAGCGCTTGCGGAGCACCTGCTCCTCGCGGGGGGTGAGGTCGGCGAGGACGGACGCGATCTGCTCGGTGAGCTTCGTGTTCACCACCTCCTCGGCGGGGGCGACGGCCTTCTTGTCTTCGATGAAATCGCCCAGGCTGGAGTCTTCCTCGTCGCCGATGGGCGTTTCGAGGGAAATGGGCTCCTTGGCAATCTTGAGGACCTTCTTGACCTTGTCCACCGGGTAGTCCATGCGCTCAGCGATTTCCTCGGGGGTGGGGTCGCGTCCGAGCTCCTGCACGAGGTAGCGTGACGTGCGGATGAGCTTGTTGATGGTCTCGATCATGTGCACGGGGATGCGTATGGTCCTTGCCTGGTCCGCTATGGCCCTGGTGATGGCCTGGCGTCTCCACCAGGTGGCGTAGGTGGAGAACTTGTAGCCGCGC
>JAKSQA010000204.1 GCA_024404335.1 Mailhella sp. | reverse complement strand
AGGCGACGACGCCGGCGTTGTCGGAAAACACGGAACGGCAGTAATCCTCCGCCCCCCTGCTCTCGCGGATGCGGCGGGTGGGCTTCTGGATGTAGGTCTTGTAAAGGTTGTCTATCTCTTCCGTCGTGCCGGCGGTCTTGTTGTCATAGGTCACGCGGGAAGCGAAGATCTTGTGCTTGCAGTGGTCCGCCCAGGTCTGGGCGAGCACTTCCACTTCGGCGTCGGTGGGATCGATGCCGAGGCCGTACTGCCTGCGGTCCTCGCGGACCTCGGGACGGGCGAACCAGTCGCGGATGGTCTTCATCTCCTCAAGCGTAAGCGCGAGGGTGTGGCTGCGGCTGTAGTCGAGAAGCGCGTCGTCATCCATTTCGGAAAGCGGCACGACGGCGACCTCGTCACAGGCGGAGCCGCTCACCGCGGCGGCCTGGGCCTCGAAGCCGGGTTCGGCCTGCCATTCCTCACGGCTTTTCAGGCGGTAGCGCTGGATGAGCTCATTGCAGAGCATGCCGCCGGCGATGCGCTCGGCCTGCTCCCTGCTGAGGCTGCCCCAGAAATGGTACTGGGCGGAGGTGTAGACCTTGAGGGAACTGCGGTCGCGGCCAAGCACGAGCGCCGCGGTATCGCGGGCCGTGCGGCCTTCGTTATCGGTGACACCGGGACGGAAACCGACCTCGATGATCCAGTCCGCATCGGACTCGACGGGAGCGAGGGAGGCCTGCTGGAGGACAGGGTCATGCAGTGCGCCCTTGCTGACGAGTTCCTCGACTTCGGCGGGTTCGGCGCCGCTTACGGTGAACACTTTGACCATGCGGGCCCTGTCGACGGGGAGGGACAGAGCTTCGCTGACTTCCCTGGCCACACGGAGGCCTACGGGATCGTTATGCCGGGGATGTACGCCGACTTCTATACGGAAAAGGGATTGCGTCATGTTTCATTCCGGGGTTTCTGCCTGTCCAGGCGTGATAATCCCGATAACCATATACCATTATAAGGCGCTAGCCAAGAGAGAAGATATGGGGAAAAGCGGCTTCCGCGGCCCGGCGTCTCTGGAAAAATATCCGATGGAGGAGTATGACGGCGGCATCGGCTCCGCGGCGCATCCCCTGCGGACCGACGCACATTTCCGCTATGGAGGATAACCGTGGCTTCACCTTTCCGCATGCTCCGCCCGCTTGTACTCGCCTCCGCCTCGCCGAGACGGAGGGACTTCCTCAGCGCACTCGGCCTCGACTTCACCGCAGCGGCAGCCGACTGCGAGGAGCCGCGCCCCTTCCCCGGCGAGGATCCCCTCTGCTATACGGCCCGCACCGCTGAGGCGAAGGCGGTCCATGTCCTGAAGGCCTTCGGCGGGAGGCTGCCGAATCCTGCCGTCCTCGGAGCCGACACCGCCGTCATACTCCCCTTCCCCGGCGGAAGCCGCATTCTGGGCAAGCCTGCGGACACCGACGAGGCGTTCGCCATGCTCAGAGAGCTCTCGGGGAAGACTCACAGGGTTGTGACGGCCTGCTGCCTCGCGCTCGGCGAACGGACGGTGCGCTTCTCAGGAGAGGCGGAAGTGACATTTGCGGACTGGCCCGATGCCGTGCTCCGCGCCTATGCGGAAAGCGGCGACCCGCTCGACAAGGCCGGAGCCTACGGCATCCAGGGTGGAGGGGCCTTCCTCGTCAGCCGCATCTGCGGCTCCTGGTCATCCGTCGTAGGGCTTCCCGTCGATGAGACGGCCGCCGTCCTCATCCGGGAAGGCGTCATCGCCGAGGTCTGACCGCCGATTCATCGGAAACACACCGGCCCGATGCCCGAACCGACTTCCGCCGTTTCGGAAAAGGCACGCCAACCTGCTCATTTAACGGGAAAAGTGAATTTTCACTATTCGCAGACTGCGTGCGTCCATGTACATGGACGCCGGGACGCGCTTCCCTAGAGCCCCTTCGGCCTGAAGAACTCCGAAGGAGGCCTGCACTCCGGATCGACGGAGGGATCACAGCGGTTGTCCTCGGCCTTGAGGGAGAAATAGAGGCAGCCGAAGGAGAGCGCCGCACCGAAGACATCCGCACACGGCATGCTCAGCCACACGCCGTCGAGACCGAGGAACCGGGGAAGTATGAACAGGCATGGGACAAGGAAGAGCATCTGCCTGCCCATCGAAATCACGCTGGCGATCTTCGACTGGCCTATGGACTGGAAGTACGTTCCGATGACGATCTGCGGCCCCACAAGCACGAACATCGCGGAGCAGAGCCTGAGCGCATGGCACGATGCTGCCGAAAGCTCCGGATGCGACGTGAACACCGAAACGAGGAGTTCCGGAATCAGCAGCGCGCTCAGCATGCCGGCAAGCGTGACGGCCGTACCTGCAGCGGTGGCATACTTCAGGGTCATGCGCACCCTATCCGGCCTGCGCGCCCCGTAGTTGAATCCGACTATGGGCTGCATGCCCTGCCCGAGGCCCACGACGCTCATGCCGAACAGCATCAGCAGCCTCATGACGATGCCGTACGCGCCCACGGCGATATCGCCGCCATAGCCGAGAAGCGCCCTGTTGATGACGATGACGACGATGCACGCGCAGAAATTGATCAGGAAGGGCGCCATGCCCACATATACGATCCGCTTCACGCTTTCCGGCTGCAGCCTCCATATCCCGCGCCGGAAATGGAAGAGCGAGCTCCTCCTGGAAAAATGCACGACCAGCCAGATGATGGAGTAGA
>JAKSQA010000203.1 GCA_024404335.1 Mailhella sp. | reverse complement strand
TTGAGAGGCCTGATCCGGCGTCGATGCGGAAGCGGATCCGGAGCGCCGGAGCGTAGCTGCCTGCGGCAGATCTTCTTCCTATCGCTCGGGGGCCTCATTCAGCGGGTCGAGAACGGGGATCCAGCCGCAGCGGATGGATTCCGGAATATTGATGATGCGCTGGTTCCGTGAGCCTCTGAAGCGCAGCTCCAGCGAACGCTGGGATTCGATGTAGGGGCCGTCGACAAGGAGGTCGAGGAGGGAGAGCAGCTCCCTCCGTACGGGGTCGGCGGCAAGCTGTTCGAAGGTGAAGCCGCTGAATGCGGCGAGATGGTAGCCCCTGTGTCTGAGGGATCGTGCAAGCGGTATGAGCGCGGCGGCCTGCTCGAAGGGCTCACCGCCGCTCAGCGTGACCCCGTGGACAAGAGGGTCCGCAAGTATGCGGTCTTCGATTTCCCGGAGGGGCACGTCGGTTCCTCCGCTGAAATCCCAGGTCTGGGGGTTCTGGCATCCCCTGCATCTGCTGCGGCAGCCCTGGAGGAAGAGCACGAAGCGGAGTCCGGGGCCGTCGACTATGGATTCTTCGGCGACGCCGGCCACACGCACGGTGATATCTGACAGATCGGCTGGAAGGGATGCCATACGCTCTCCGCCTTCGATTAAAGGAAAGCCCCGGGAGGGGCTTTCCTGTGAGTGATTTGCGGTTGTCCTACTCGGCCTGCTCGGGGGCATCGGAGATGCGGCCCTGCAGCCAGAATATCATATCGACCTCATCGCCTTCCTTCGGCTCGTATCCGCGGTAGCAGACACGTTCGGGAGCATATATCTCGATGCTCGTGAGAGGCTTGTCGGTGGCGCTGAATGATATGGAGAAGCGGTACACCTTCATCTGGGCGCCTTCGGGGCCGAACATGAAGCTGTCGACATCATGGATGACGGCACGGCTCTGGTATTCGCAGGTGCGCTCGCACACGTCGATGATCGTCTTGCCCTTGAGCGGTATCTTCAGGGCGGGGACGTCGAGGCGGGTCTTGTCGGGGTTCTGCTTCATCCAGTCGAGGGCATGCTTCTCGTAGGCGGGGCCCTGGGTGATGGTGAGCTCGTCGAGCAGAGCCCTGCGGATGCCGTAGCAGAGGCCGGAAAGGCGGAATTCCGCTATGGAGCCCTCTGCGACGCCGTGGTCACGGAAGAAAAGCGGGTCGTAGAACCAGAGAGGCGGCATTCCGTCGGGGTGTGCGGCGATCTCGCCCGCATGCCCGCCGTTCCATGCATGGGTGGCGACGACCTTGAGAGGATTTATGAGCCCCTCCATCAGCGGGGCGACGGCCACGGCGGAGAGCTGGCCGTCGGGCTTGCCGGCCACGATGACGGACGAGCGGAGGAGGCCTTCGGCAGGCCAGGCCATGAGCATGCGCTCGGAGTCGCTGTCCTTAACTGTCCAGGCGGGGCGGGTCCCGCCGAGCTCCAGGGTGGTGGAAATCACGCCGGATATATCCGATTCGCCGATGCCGAGGGGGAACCACTTGTCGCCCATGCTTTCGAGGTGCTGCATATCGTTCTCTTTCTGTAGGTTTTAGGCACGCTGTGCCAAAGGATTTTAGCACAGGGGCGTTCGGCAGTCCATTGCGTGCGGGGCCATTAAATACGCAGGCCGCGGAAAACGCGGCTTATGCATGCGGTTCCTACTGGAGCTGGGCTGCACGCTGTTCCATGGCCTTGTTCACGGCCTCCCGGCTCTGCATCTCGCTGTCGAGTGAGATGGGCACGTCAGTGTAGTATATCGCACCTGCGGAGATGTCGTATTTGTACTGCTGGTCCCGCGAATGGCGGAGCGGAGGAACGACCTCGTAGACCCAGGGGATGAAAATGCCGAGTACGAACAGTGTCACTGCGCTGTAGACGACAAGCTTCACCCACTTCATGGCGTATCCGGTGGAGGAGGATGCGTTTTTCATGGCTATTAAACCGGAAAGCCTGCACCGCCGTGAGGCGATGCAGGCTGTTTGTCAGATTATGACGTTAGATGCTGGCGGTGATGTCCGGGAAGACCTTGTAGAACATGATCCAGGCCATGAGGAGGGTCAGGCACAGGTTGAGGGACTGGCCGCAGACGTACAGGATGATCGGCTTGCCGCCCTTGAAGTACTTGCCGAGTTCCTTGAAGTTGGTGGCAAGACCGATGGACATGAAGGCAAGGTTGAAGAACCAGCCGCGGAGCGGGACGGAAACCTTGTTGGTACCGTTGGAGATCAGGGCGTTGCCGAGATCGGCGCCGAGGTTGCCGGAAACGGTGGAGAGCACGATGGAGGCAGCGAGGAAGCCGAGAACGAACTTGGGGAAGCGGTTCCAGATTTCCATCGGGCCGACCTTGACATCGGGATGTTCTTCAGCTTCGACCTTGGTGGCGAAGTAGATGGCCACGCAGAAGGCGGACACGCCGATGAGGACGTTCTGGATCATCTTAATGGTGGCGGCAACCTGCAGGGCCTTGGGGCCGAGGAAGGCGCCGGCAGCGGCAACGGAGCCGGTGGCGTCGATGGTGCCGCCGATCCAGGCGCCGCCGAGGATCTCAGGCATGCCGACGAACTTGATGAAGGCGGGCATGACGATCATCATGATGGCGGTGAAGACCATGGAGAGGCCGACGGAGAGGGTCAGTTCTTCCTTCTTGGCGCGGCAGGCCGCGGCCACGGCGATGGCGGCGGAGGTGCCGCACACGGACATGTCGGAAGAAATGGTGATGTTCA
>JAKSQA010000202.1 GCA_024404335.1 Mailhella sp. | reverse complement strand
CGCGGGACAGGGCGGGAGGCCCGGCGTGCTCAGGCGCTGCGACGCCAGCCTGTGCATCCCCTTCCTGCGGGAGTTCGATTCCCTCAACGTCGCCCAGGCCGGCGCGATCATCACGGCCTGCTTCGCCCGGGCGCTCTGATACCTACGCCTTCACCGGGCGCGCGCCGAAGATGTCGGTGCCCACGCGGATCATGGTGGCGCCTTCGTCCACCGCCTGGCGGTAGTCTCCCGACATGCCCATGGAAAGCTCGGGCAGCTCAAGCCCCGTGGCCGAGGCCAGGCGGTCCCTGAGCTCGCGCATGGCGGCGAAGTAGGGTCTGGCCTCCTCACCCTCGCCGCAGCGGGGGGGCAGGCACATGAGGCCGCGGATGCGGAGCCCGCGCCCCTCCGTACGGAGAAGGTCCTCCGCACGCAGCGTTTCGATGAAGCGCTCGGCGTCCTCGGGGGCGAGCCCGGACTTCTGGGGCTCCCTGCCTATGTTGATCTGCAGCAGGACGTCCTGCGGCGCATCGCCGGGAAGCCTGCGCACAAGCGCCCTCGCCAAGCTTTCCGAAGCGAGCGTATGAAGAAGATGGAAGCGGCCTGCGGCATCCTTGGCCTTGTTCGACTGCACGGCGCCTATGGCGTGCCAGCGTATGCCGAGGGAGGCAAGCTCCTCCTGCTTGGCGCGGGCCTCCTGCATGTAGTTCTCGCCGAAGTCGGCCTGCCCGAGCGCGTACAGCTCGGCAATGGCCGATGCGGGATGGAATTTCGATACGGCAATCAGCCTTACGCTGCCGGCGGCGCGCCCGGAGGCCTTCTCCGCCTCCGCCTTGCCGTCAAGCACCCTTCTCCAGCGTTCCTCAAGAGCGGTCATAGCTGCCTCCCGCCGGGGAACCGTCGGTTCCCCCATGGTGCGGAGGGAGCTCCCTCCGCCTCACAGTTCGAATCAATGGCTATTCGTCTTCCTGGATGCCCAGGTCATGCAGAAGCTCGGTATCCTCGGTCCAGTTGTCCTTGACCTTGACCCAGAGCTGCAGGTGCACCTTGCCGCCGATGAGCGCCTGGATGTCGCGGCGGGCCTCGGTGCCGATCTCCTTGATGGATGCGCCGGCCCTGCCGATGACCATGGCCTTGTGTGACGGGCGGGATACGAAAATGACGGCATAGATGACCGTCAGGTCGCGCTCCCTGTCCTCCTCCCACTTCTCGATGTCGACGGCGGTGGTGTAGGGCACTTCCTGGCGGAGGTGCTCGAACACCTTCTCGCGCACGATCTCGGCCGCGAGGAAGCGGGTGGGCGCGGTGGAGAGCTGGTCTTCGGGGAACTGGGCCTCACCCTCGGGCATCATACCCGCGATGATGCCCTTCAGCTCCGCAAGCCCGTCCTTCGTGAGGGCCGACATGGGGAACACCTCGGCGCGGGGGAAGTACTCCTGCAGCTTGACGAGAAGCGGCAGCATCTTCGACTTGTCGTGGAACAGGTCCACCTTGTTGACGACGACAAGCAGCGGGCGGTCGTCATCCACAAGCGCGTCGCGCAGGGACTGGACATCGCGGTCGAGGAACTCCGGCTTGCGGATGTAGAGGTCGGAATCGAGGACGACCATGACGGCGTGGGCGGCGGCCATGCTCTGCCAGGCGGCCTGGCTCATCATCTTACTGAGGTGGCCGCGCTGCTGGATGCGGGAATGGTTGACGCCGGGGGTGTCCATGAAGATCACCTGCGCCCCGGGCTCCGACATGATGCCGACGATGCGGCTCCTCGTCGTCTGGGGCTTCGAAGTCACGATGCTGATCTTCTGGCCGAGCAGCGCATTGAGCAGGGTCGACTTGCCGGCGTTCGGCGGCCCCATGAGGGCGACCCATCCGCAGCGGTGTTCATTCGCGTTTTTTGCCATGACTATCTCCGATATATGTCTTTCGGGGCGGAGCCCCTTGCTTTTAAAATGTGGCCTCCCGCAGATACGGGACAGATATTGTTATTCAGACGTGCCCTTACGTCAAGCCTGCCCGCCGGCCATATCCGCACAGGCAGCTTCGAGACGGGCGCAGAAGGCGTACATGGCCTCCCCGTGGTCGAACCCCATGATATGCGCCATGCCGTGGGCCAGAAGGCGGACGGCATGGGCGCGGGGCGGCTGCCCGTAGAGCACGCATTCGCGCTCCAGCGTCTCCGCGCTGAGGAAAAGCTCCCCCAGCTCCCCTTCCGTTCCCGGAAAGCTCTGGTTGTTCGTTGGCCCCGTGCATCCCAGCCGCCGCATATTGACGGCGGAAACGGCGCCGTCGCCGGCGACGACGAGCAGCACGTCCATCTCCTCCGCACGGCGCCCGCGGAGATCCTCGCCGGCCCTCGGCCCGCACGCCTGCCCGGGAAGCATGCCCTCCTCAGCCGCCCTGCGGATCATCCGGCGGATGAGCTCACGCCACTCGCTCCGGCAGAAGCATGCCGGGGAGCGCATCTCAACCGCGATGCCCACCGGAGCCTCCTTCAGCCGGCGCAGCGGCGGCGCCGTGCCCTTCATCGGCCTTTTCCTCCGCCGGCGCGACGACCCATTCGGGGCGGAGCTCCTCGGCTTCCGCCGGCTGGCGCACGGCGTCTCCCCTCTCCGCCTCGTCGGCGCGCGTCCCCGCCTTCCTCTCCTGGCGCCTCGCATCCCGGTCCGCCATCCCCTGCCGGCACCCCGCTGCGCCCCGCCGCACCGAACGACTCCCGCCCCCGCGGCCGCCGAGCCGCCGCTGCCGCGCCACCCG
>JAKSQA010000201.1 GCA_024404335.1 Mailhella sp. | reverse complement strand
GGCAGGCGGCCCCAGGAAAGGCCAGGGGCTGCCTGCCGCATTTTGACAGAGAATATCCGCGTATATGCCCAGGTTAGTAAAAAAAAAAAAAAAAGGGGCTACGACCATTGCCGTAACCCCTTGAAATATATGGTGGGACGTACGCGATTCGAACGCGTGACTCTCTGCTTAAAAGGCAGGTACTCTACCGACTGAGTTAACATCCCATCCGTCGGATACTACTATTCCATTCAACGACTCCCGTCAAGCGGAAATAGCAGCGCCGCCGCGGTGTCATATCCTCTTGAGCGTCAGCGGAATGACATGCAGCGCACGGGATATCTCGTCGGTGCCCCCGAGCGACCATTCCCAGGTTCCGTCGGCCCAGCCGGCCCGGCAGGCAAGATGCGTCACCGCGCTGGTGAAGCTCGAAAAGGAAATCGAGCCTGTTGTCGGAAGCCTTGAGAAGCGACATGCGGATGTCGTAGGCGCCGTCTTCCGCATCGCCGAAAAGCGCTTCGAAGAAGCGGTCGGTGCGTTCCGCGGGGAAGACCTCATTCATGCATGCCGGAGTGAAAATCTCTTCATAGCTGGGCATCGGTATGTTCCTTCTGTCCGGAGGTTCCGGTCTGTTTTCGTTTCCCTGTTCATATCATATCTGCAGGCCGGCTCAAGTTCTTTTCCATGCGCCTGCGGCCGCATACCCGTGGAACGTGCGAGGGATTCCCCCTGCGGTCAAGTGCGGGAAAAGCCCGAAGGGCTTCTCCCTATTCCCCTACACCCGGAGCGTCGCCCTGATGCAGGCGCCGTCGAGCAGCAGATCCAGCGCATCATGGATGGACGACGTCACGATATCGGCGGCGGCAAGCGCCGCAGGGCCGCAGCCTTCCCTGCCCATCACGCATAGGCCCAGGGCGGCCCCGCGGAGCATGAGCGCATCATTCCGCCCGTTCCCCACGGCGGCGCAGCGTTCCGCCCCGATGGATTCAAGCATGGCGATCTTGGCCTGCGCCTCGTCCATCCCAGATCGCTCGCATGCCTGCGGAAGAACGTCCACGCTCAGCGCGCCGGAAGCCAGTTCTCCGGCGAGGGCGCTGCCCAACTCCGCCCGAACCGTTCCGAACGTATCGGCCGTGACGACATGCACCCTCACCGCGGCGCATAGGCGGCGGATCCTCTCCGCCACTCCCGGGAGAAGGATTCCGCGGTCGGCAACGGTTCCGTTGTAGTCGAGCACGACATGCGTGATGTGAAGGTCCCCGAATCCGGGAACTGCCACACGGATACCTTCGGCCGCAGGGCTCATTCCATTCCCCCTGCCGGATTTTCCGACGCACCGCGCAGCATGCGTGCAAGCCCTTCGGCGGAAAGCCCCTCCCTGTCGGGTACGGGAAGCATCCGTCCCTCCCTCATGATGGCGATATCCGAGGCGATCCGGAGCCCCTGCTCCGGATTGTGGGAGACCATGACCACGGCGCGGCCCTCCCCAAGCGAGGCCAGCAGGTCCTCTATCCTGCGGGACGCCTCCACATCGAGCGAGGCCGTCGGCTCATCGACAAGCAAGATCTGCGGATCGAGCGCAAGGGCCCGGGCGAGGCACAGGCGCTGCTGCTGCCCGCCGGAGAGCCTCTCGGCAGGCGAATCCAGCCTGTCCGCGACCTCTTCCCAGAGGCCGGCCATCACGAGCGCGGCCTTCACCCTGTCGTCCCGCTCGGAGCGGGCGGTTCCCGAAGCGACGGAAAGCGGGAGCTCGATGTTGCGCCGCACGCTCATGGGGAAGACCTGCGGGGTCTGGAAGACCATGCCCACACGCCGGCGGAGCGCATGCACATCCATGCCCGGCGAGGCGCCCTCCGCATAGACGGTGTGCATCACGCCGTCCAGGCAGACCTCCAGGCGGCCCGCCGTCCGGCATCCGGGGAATTCGTCGTTGAGGCGGTTGATCGACCGCAGCAGCGTGGTCTTGCCCGATCCGGAACGCCCCATGATGGCGAACACGCCCCGGTCGGGGATGGAAAGGCTGACGTCATCCACAATGGTGCGCCCGAAAAACGATACTGAGAAATGCTCCATGCGTACGGCCGTACGGCCTGCCGGCACGGAAGCGGCGGCATCGGAAAACATGGTCCCCCTCCCTTCCCTCATCGGCCCGCTCCGCGCCGCCAGCGGCTTCCGAAGCCCGATTCCAGCAGATGCGCGGCAAGGAGCATCACGCAGGATATCAGCAGGAGCAGTACGGCCGCGCCGAAGCCGCGCATGAGCTCCTCGGGCGATTGGTACTGCGCGGAAACATAATAGATGTCGAACGACAGCGCCTCGAACGTATGGAAGATGCCCGCGGCGATCCCCGCGTTTGCGACGACTCCCGTGAAAAGGATGACGGCCGTATCCTCGGCGGCACGCCCCACCGCCAGGACCACACCGCCGGAAATCCCCCGTACGGCGGCAGGCAGGCACAGGCGGAATATCACCTGCCCCCTGCTCATGCCGAGTGCCGCCCCCGCAAGACGCAGCTCCGAAGGAACCGCGCGCATGGCCTCGCGCGATGTCGAGATGAGCACGGGCAGCGATGTTGGTAGCAGTCATGATAGTAGCTGGGTTGTTGTTTACAAGAACAACCTCTAAGCCTTCTTCCTTTAAGGCACGGCAAGCCTGAGAGCCCGCATAGTCCAATTCTGCTGCCTGTCCGCTGATGATGGGGCCGGTACCGATTACCAATACTTTCTTTAAATATTCCTTCTTTGGCACGATTAATCCCCCTTATT
>JAKSQA010000200.1 GCA_024404335.1 Mailhella sp. | reverse complement strand
GCTCTTGATGTTGAATTCCCACTCTGCTTTGTTGTGGCGGTTTCCTTTGCCCGTGCTTTCGATCGGGATGCCGCGGGCAGTCGTCCATTTTTCCATATCCTCGGGCATGTAGCAGGCATGGCTGTCGCCGCTGCAGTCGCCCGTGCCGTTCTTCGCCTTATCCTGAAGCTCGCGCGCCCTTGAGATCATCTGGGCGACTTCCTTCTGCTCCTTCTGGGTATCCTCGATCTGCTTCATGATGCCCATGGCCTGCTTCTTCATGGTCTCGGACTGGATGAGCTGCAGCTGGGCGTACATGAACTGGAGGCTGACGTTGGGGTCGAGGGAGAAGGGGGTGCTCACTTCGTTGACGTTCTGGATGGCCATATATGCTCCTTGCAGGAGGTCTTCCGAAGAGGGAAGGCTCTTGAGGTCGAATGTGTGTTCCGTTTTGTATAAAAGATACATCCGACAGATAAAATATTCAACCCGTGGTTTCGGAAATTTTTCACAGCTCCGGAGGCTGCCGCATGCCCATCGACGCACTGAACGGAATATTCCCCAATGGTATCCAGACCGGACAGGCCGGCGCCGCGCAGGGCGCAGACGGCGTCTTCATGGGCCATGCGGTCAGGGTGGAGAACAGCGCCGAGGACCTGCTGGCCGATGCGGCCGAGGAGCTCGCCTTCTCCGCCGACAAGACGGATGAGTTCGAGCTGAAGGAACGCCGCGAGAAGGGCCGGTCCGCTTCGCTCATGGCCGAGAAGGTGCGCCTCTACCAGGAGCTGATGCACAAGGCCGGCAAGACGCAGAACCTCACCTTCCTGCGCAGCCGCATCAACGTGGAGCCCTGGAAGAGCTCCATCCTGCAGAAGGCGAAGGAGTTCTTCCCCGATCCTTCCGACGCATGGGCGGCCCTCAGCGAGCTCCACGACGAGCTCGCAGGCGATTCCTCGAAGGCGGCCCTCCGGAAGGAGCTCGGCGAGGCCCTGAAGCAGCTCGAAGCCGAAAGCGGCCCCGCCATCCGTGCCGGCATCCAGGGCGCGCTCGCCGCGGCCGGCTTCCCCGAGCTCGGCGGAACGGACGAGCTCCGCGATGTGTACCGCGACACGGTGGGGGAATTCTCGTCCGTCACCGAGGTGTTCGGCGACATCAAGGCAAGGTTCGGCGGCGATTTCGAGAAGGCCATGGACTTCCTCTTCTCCGCGCTCAGCGCCGACATGGCCTGCGACGAGCCCAGCATGGGCCTGAAGCACCTTGAGGACGTCAACGGCAAGCTCGGCAAGGTCCGCCTCACGCAGAGCGCGTTCCTGCTGTGCGAGGCCATGGATTCCCGCTGGCACGGCGTGCACGGCGTCGAGGGCGGCACCTCTCCCATGTCGCTGCTCGAGGACGTCATCTCCCTGCGCGACCAGCGCTTCGTGGGCCGCATGCACGTGGATGCGATGCTTGAGAAGGCAAAGGCGCCCGACGTCGAGCACGAGGTGCTCTTCCTGCAGGACCTGCTGCAGACGGTGCGGAACATGCCGCCCGCCTTCTTCGACGGCGACGAGCAGCGCATGAAGGTGTACGACGCCGTGCAGGAATCGGTGGACGCCGCCGTGGAACGCGAGGACGAATACCTCGCCCAGCTGGAGGAATAGCATTATGACCGACCGCGATCTGAACGAATTCGGCATGAGGCTTGGGCTTCCCGGGCTCGGATTCTCCGAAGAGGGCACCGTTTCGCTTTCCATAGGGGAGCTCGGCACCCTCAGCCTGCGCCGGGCAGAAGACGACGTGCTCATGAGCCTTTCCGTGCCGGCGCCGTATTTCGAGGCGGGGCGCATGCGTTCGCTCCTTGAGGCCTGCGCATGGCAGCAGGGCGCGCCCTTCGCCGTCTCCGCCGGATATTTCGGCGAGCGCTATGTGGCATCCGTACGCTGCGGCGGGTTCTCCGCCGCCGAAGCGGAGAACGCCCTGCGCCGCCTTGTCGACCTGCTTCATCCCCGCCGCTAGGAGCCCCCATGCAGAGCGTAAGCCTTCTCGATCCTTCCATAGGCATTCAGAACGTCATCGACATGCCGCTCCGCGACGGCCTGCCCGCCGCGCGCGAGCTTCCCGCCAGCGCCGCTGCGGAAACCGGGCTTGAGGAGCTCTTCTCTCCCATGAACACCCAGACGGTCACCGAGAGCCTTCTCCGCCCCGAGGTGGGGGACGGCACGCTGCTCGCCCCCGAACGCTTCGCCGACAGCCTGCGCGCCTGCGCGGACATCCTCCGCCGCGAGGGGTCGGACGAGGCGAAGGAGCTTGTGGAGAAGGAGCTGGACCCCCTGATGGAGAACTCCGGGCTGCTGCAGGCCTATGTGGGCCTGATGATAGGAGGCTGATGTGGCGGAACTCGAACTCGAACAGCGCCGCACGCTCCATGTGCTGGCCTTCCTCTTCTACCGCATGGGCCTCTTCGAGCGCGCAGGGCGCGTCTATGCCGTGCTCGCCCGCCCGGCGGCCGACGGCTCCGCCGACGCCAGGGCCCGCATAGGAAGGGCGGCCTGCCTGCTCGCCCTCGGCGACCCCGACGGGGCCCTCCGCCTTATCAATGCCGCGAGCGCGGGCCGCGTGCTCTCCACTGCTGAGGCGCCGCTCCTGCTCATGAAGGCGCAGGCCCTCCATGCGCAGGGCAGGGCGGAGGAATCCGCAGCCGCACGCGACGCCTACATGCGCCTTGCCGGGGAACGGAGCAGCTCATGAGCCTACTGGAAAACGCCACGCCCATCACCTCGGCCA
>JAKSQA010000020.1 GCA_024404335.1 Mailhella sp. | reverse complement strand
GTCCTTGCCGGAAACGGCAATCATGCCGGTCACGGTGAGGACGCCCATCATAAGTTCCTGTATTTCAAAGGCGCCTGGGAAATACGTGCCCAGGTGCCGCAGCACGATGTCTAGGGTAACGGGTAGGGCAAGAAGGATAAGTGCAAGCGCAGCGAGGAATATGGCACAGTTGGCGAGGCGCGATGCCGTCGAATCCAGAATAGTTTCCGTTCGTTCACAGAATGTCATGTCAATGCTCCTCATGAAATTCCTGATGCTTTCACTATATATTGCATGCTAAAAATGGCACAATGTGAATGCTTTTGATATGACTATCAAATTAATTTTGATATGCAGGCGCCGTGGCGATTTTCTGGGCTGCCAATCCGTCATGGCTCCCGAGCTTTCCATAGGATGTGGCTGCAGTTTTCATGAACAGCATCCCTGGAGCAGTCTCTGTCGGAAGACTGCATCATCGAAAAACAGAACCGGGACTCGGGATCCCGAGATGCACCAGTTCAAGAAATGGAAGCAGTGGTACCATGGCATGAAGATCCATGCCGACGTTGACGCTGTAATCGGCTGCGTTCGAAGTTTTGGCTGCGACGGGTGCAAATGTTCATGACATCCACGAAGCTCATAACATAATCCGCGATGATGACGATGTGGTGTACGGAGATTCCGGGGGTTCCGGTCTTTGAAAATGTGATAAAATTGCCGGCAATGATCACTTGCCCCTGAATAGAATACCGAACCAATCGTCGTCTTGGGAGCATAAAGCCCCCCAAGAAGCACACGCTGATAGATCGGGGACGAAGAATTGAATTCCGGAAGTCCGGAGAATCGGAAACGGGGGCGTAAGACGTTTTTGAGGGATTTTTGAGAACGGGCGCCATAGCAGACAACAGAAGAGCCCCGCAGTCGAAACTGCGAGGCTCTTCTGAAATCGCTGTGCCGGCAAAGGCTATGCCTGTTCCTGAATGGCGCGGAGCGGTGGGTCAGGCCTTCTGTTCGCGGATCCAGCGCATGGCGGCCTCGAGGTCGAGGGTGCCCTCGTAGATGGCGCGGCCCGAGATGGCGCCCTGGAGGTTGGCGTTCACGCTGAGCGGATAGAGGTTCCTGATGTCGTCGATGGTGGAGACGCCGCCGGCGGCCACGACGGGCACGGTGCTGGCTTCGGCGAGATGGGTGAGCATGGGCAGGTTCACGCCGGTCTGCATGCCGTCGCGGGCGATGTCGGTGTAGATGATGAAGGCGGTGCCGTCGCGGAGGAGGCGGGGCAGCACGGCGTCGATGGTGAGGCCGGCGTCGGCGACCCAGCCGCGGGTCTGGAGGCGGCCGTCAACGGCATCGAGGGAGACGCCGATCTTCCCGGGGAAGAGGCTGCAGAGGCGGGCGTACTCCTTAGGGTTCTCAAGGGCCATCGTGCCGATGATGAGGCGCGTCACGCCGGCATCGAACCAGAGGCGCGCCGCGTCTTCGTCGCGCACGCCGCCGCCGAGCTCGATGGGGATGTCGAGGGCGGCGCTGATCTTCGCGACGAGCGCGGAGTTCACGCTCTTCCCCTGGAAGGCGCCGTCGAGGTCGATGAGATGGAGCCACTCGGCTCCGCGGGCCTGGAGGTCCAGCGCGGCCGCGACGGGGTCGGCGTTGTGGACGGTGGACTGGTCGGCAAGCCCCTGCGTGAGACGGACGGCCTTGCCGCCCGGGAGATCGACTGCGGGAAAGATGATCATAGTCCGAATGCCTCCACCGCCTTGTCCATGCCTTCAGCGGCGAGTTCGCCGGCGGTGAGCCATCCGCCGCCGCGCTTGAAGAATTTGCCGATCTTCGTCAGGTCTTCGGAAAGGGCCTTCTGCTCTTCGGCGAAGTGGCTCCTGCGGAGAAGGGCTGCGGGTTCGCGTGCGTCGATGAGGTAGAAGTCCTCGTTGACGGATGCGGAGGTCACCGCGCCGGCCTTGCTGCCCACGAGTTCGCGGATTTCGATGGCCTGCGGCACGACGATCATGTCGGCGCCGGCCCTGCGGGCCCGTTCCGCCCACGTGACGAGGGCGCTGCGGCGGCCCCTGGAGTCACGCGCCATGTCGCCCTGGATATCGGAGAGGCGCAGCATGACGTATCTGCGGCCCTTGTGGTCGAGCTTGCCGCGGAAGGCCTCGTCAAGGGAGGCGAGCGCCTCGGCGGAGATCTTCCTCTGCCCTTCGGGGATGAAGCCGGAGAGCAGGTCGGCGGTCTGCGTGGGCTGGGTGTAGGGTGCTACGGCCACGGTGAGCCCGGGGGCGATGAGAAGCTCCGGCTCGGACTTTTTCTGGCAGCCCGCCAGCATCGCGATGGCCGCGGCGGTGAGGACAAGGTAACGGAAACGCATCAGTCGAGACTCCCCTTTGTGCTGGGCATGCGGTCGCTGGAACGGTGTACGGCCTGCGCCAGCGCAAGGCCCAGCCCCTTGGCGGCGGATTCCAGCAGATGGTGGCCGTTCTTGCCGTACTGGAAGGAAATATGGAGGTTGCACTGGGCGGCCGATGCCAGCGCCTTGTAGAATTCGCGCCAGAGGTCCTTCTCCTCGCCGGCGATGACGGGCGGGAGGATCTCGTCGCCCCGGAATTCCAGCCAGGGGCGGCCGGAGAGGTCGACGGTGACGTCGGCAAGGGCCTCGTCCATGGGCACGCGGGCCCAGCCTACGCGGGCTATGCCGCGGCGGTCGCCGAGGGCGTCCCTGAGGGCCTTGCCGAGGCAGAGCGCCACGTCTTCGGCGGTGTGGTGCGCGTCGACATGCAGGTCGCCCGTGCAGACGAGCCGGAGGTCGAACTTCGCCCAGAAGGCGGTCAGCGTGAGCATGTGGTCGAGCATGCCGAAGCCCGTGGTGACGGAGGTGCTGCCCTCGCCGTCGAGGTTCAGCTCAAGGCGTACGGAGGTCTCTCCAGTCGAGCGGGAGAGCGATGCTGTGCGGCTGTCTGTCATGCCGGCTCCTTTTCGTCGGATTCCGCTTCCTTTTCTTCTTCCCCGTCCTTCTTCGGACGGGCTACGGCGGAAACGTAGATGCTGACCTCATAGAGAAGCAGCATGGGGAGTGCCATCATGCACTGGGAGAAGACGTCGGGCGGGGTGAGCACGGCCGCCATGACGAAGATGAGCAGTATCGCGTAGCGGCGGCTGTGCCGCATGAACTCGGGGGAGAGGATGCCGAACTTCGAAAGGAAGAAGGTGAAGAGCGGCATCTCGAACACGAGCCCGAAGGCGATGAGCAGCTTGAGCGCGAAGCTCAGGTATTCCTCCACGGAGATCATGGGCACGATGGTGTCGGTGGCGAAGCCCATGAAGAACTGGAAGGCGATGGGAAAGACGAGATAGAAGCAGAACGCCGCGCCCGACAGGAAGAAGACCGTGGAGAAGAGCGCCAGCGGAAGCACGGCGCGCTTTTCCTCGCGGTAGAGGCCGGGAGCGATGAACGCCCATACCTGGTAGAAGCTGTAGGGGCTGGTGCCGAAGAGCGAGGCTACGAGCGCGACCTTCATGTAGGTGAAGAAGGCGCCCTGGGGCGAGGCGTAGATGAGCTTGCTGCCTTCGGGCATGCAGGCCTTCAGCGGCTCGGAAAGCCAGGCGTACAGCGGCTCGGAGACGCCGTAGAACGCGATGAAGCCGAGCAGGGCCACGATGACGATGCGGGTGAGCCGCCTGCGGAGCTCGTTGAGATGGCCGATGAGCGTCATGGGGACGTCGTCTTCGGCATCCTCGTCGTCATCATCGCCATCGTCCGAAGCGGGAGCGGATGCCGGGAGGCCGTCGCTGCGCTTCTCGAGATCGGCGGGCTCGCGCATGGCGCCCGCGTGGAAGGAGGCGAACATGGGCGCGCCGACGGAGCCGTATTCGCCGCCGTCCTCCGCGGGAGGCTCCTGTGAGCCGTCTTCGGATTCCCCGGAGTCTTCCTCGGAGGATTCCGCTGCCGCCGCATCGGGGGAAGAGCCGGGCGCTGCCTGGCCCGCGCCGTCTTCTTCGGCGTCATCGTCGTAGAGGCCGAGGGGGCCGTGGGGGCTTCCGTCATCGGACACGCTGAAGGAGTCCGCTTCTTCGGAAGCAGGGGATCCGACGGCCGGGACGGCGCCGGCGGAAGAGGCGGATTCCCCGTCCTCCTCCACCGTGCGCCGCCCGCCGGATATTCCGGCGGCCGCGGACTGTGCCGCGGCGCCTGTGAGTTCGATATCTTCAGCCATGCTCAGGCCTTCCGCTCGGGGTCGGGCCGGGAAGGATCGTCGGCCGGCGTCGGCTGCGCGGCGGCAGCCGCCTTGGCCGCCTTCGTCTTCTCGGCTTCTTCCTCAAAGGCGATTTCAGTGTTGAGCGTACGCTGGAATTCCGTGGATACGCGGCGGAATTCCCCCATGGCCCGGCCGAGGGTATGCGCAATCTTCGGCAGCTTCTTCGGGCCGAGCACGAGAAGGGCGACGATCAGTATGACAAGCAGTTCCGTACTGCCAATGCCGAACATGGCTTGCTCCTATGCTATTCCCATTCGATGGTCGACGGCGGCTTGGAGGAGATGTCGTAGACCACGCGGTTGACGCCCTTGACCTCGTTGATGATGCGGCCGGAGATCTTGGCCAGCAGATCGGCGGGGAGACGGGCCCAGTCGGCCGTCATGGCGTCCACGCTTTCCCCGATACGGAGGGCGATGACATGCTCATAGGTGCGGCCGTCGCCCATGACGCCCACCGTCTTGAGCGGGAGCAGCACGGCGAAGCCCTGCCATACCTTGCGGTAGAAGCCGGAGGCGCGGAGCTCCTCCATGACGATGACATCGGCCTTGCGGAGGATGTCGAGGCGGGGCTTGGTGACTTCGCCGATCACGCGGATGGCGAGGCCGGGTCCGGGGAAGGGGTGGCGCCAGAGGATGCTTTCGGGGATGCCGAGCTCGGCGCCCACGGCGCGCACCTCGTCCTTGAAGAGCTCGCGCAGAGGCTCGATGAGCTTCATGTTCATCTTCTCGGGGAGGCCGCCCACGTTGTGGTGGCTCTTGATGACGGCGCTCGGGCCCTTGTAGGAGACGGACTCGATGACGTCGGGGTAGAGCGTGCCCTGGGCGAGGAACTTCACGTCATGGCCTTCGGCCTTGATGGCGCTTGCTTCTTTGTCGAAGACGTCGATGAAGGTGTGGCCGATGATCTTGCGCTTCTTCTCCGGATCCTCGACGCCGGCGAGGAGGCCGAGGAAGAGGTCGGAGGCCTGCACGTACTTCAGATTCAGGTTGAAGCTGCCGCGCAGCATGTTGACGACTTCCTCGCCTTCATTCATGCGGAGGACGCCGTTGTCGACGAAGATGCAGTGGAGCTGCTTGCCGATGGCCTTGTTCAGCAGGACGGCCACGACGGTGGAGTCGACGCCGCCGGAGAGGGCGCAGATGACGTGGCTGTCGCCGACGGTCTCGCGCACCTGCTTGACGACGCGGTCGACGAAGGAGCTCATGGACCAGTCGGGCGTGATCTTCGCGACCTTGAAGAGGAAGTTGCGGAGCATCTGCGTGCCGTCCACGGAGTGGTGCACTTCGGGATGGAACTGCAGGGCGTACATGCGGCGCTCATCGCAGCTCATGGCGGCGACGTCGAGCGTGGCGGTGCGGCCGGTCACGATGAAGCCGGGGGGAGGCGTCTGCACCTTGTCGCCGTGCGACATCCATACGCGGGAGGCCTTGCCTTCGGCGAAGGGGGCGATGCCGTCCCACAGGGGGCAGTCGGCGGCCTTGTCGAAGTCGGCGGGGCCGTATTCGCGGGTCTCGGACTGGGAGAGCACGCCGCCGAGCACATGGGCCATGAGCTGCATGCCGTAGCAGATGGCCAGCAGCGGCACGGTGAGGTCGAGGATGGCCCTGTCCAAGGCCGGGGCGTCCGTCTCGCCGACGCCGGCGGGGCCGCCGGAGAGGATGACGGCGTCGGGGTTCATGGCCGCGACCTTGTCGGCGGTGATGACGCAGGGATGGATCTCGGAATAGACGCCGGCCTCACGCACGCGGCGGGCGATGAGCTGCGTGACCTGGGAACCGAAGTCGAGGATGATGACTTTGGACATGGGGGCTCCGTAAGGAAGGCGCCCGGCCCGGAGGCCGGGCCTGTTCCTAGTTTTCTACCTTGTAGTTGGGGGCTTCCTTCGTGATGATGACGTCGTGGACGTGGCTCTCACGGAGGCCGGAGGCGGAGATCTCCACCATGTGGGCCTTCTGGTAGAGCTCATCAAGCGTGGGGGCGCCGAGATAGCCCATGCCGGAGCGGAGGCCGCCGGTGAGCTGGTAGATGGTCTCGGCCACGGGGCCGCGGGCCGGAACGCGGCCGACGATGCCCTCGGGCACCAGCTTCTTGGTGGGGTTCTGGAAATAGCGGTCGGCGCTGCCTACGCGCATGGCGTCGATGGAGCCCATGCCGCGGTAGGTCTTGTAGGTGCGGCCCTGGTAGAGGATGGTCTCGCCCGGGCTCTCGTTGGTGCCGGCGAGCAGGCTGCCGAGCATGACGGAATGGGCGCCTGCGGCAAGGGCCTTCACCACGTCGCCGGAGAACTTGAGTCCGCCGTCGGCGATGCAGCAGCGGTCGGCCTCGCGGGCGGCGCGGCTGCCTTCCATGACGGCCGTGACCTGCGGGACGCCTACGCCGGCGACGACGCGGGTCGTGCAGATGGAGCCGGGTCCGATGCCGATCTTGACGGTGTCGGCGCCGGCCTTGATCAGGGCCTTGGCGGCCTCATAGGTGGCGATGTTGCCGGCGATGAGCTGGCAGCCGGGGAATTCGCTGCGGAGCATCTCCACGGCGCGGAGCACGTTGGCAGAATGGCCGTGCGCGGAGTCGAGCACGAGGACGTCGGCCCCGGCGGCGAGAAGGGCGGAGGCGCGTTCCAGGCAGTCCCTGCCGATGCTGACGGCGGCGCCGACGCGGAGGCGGCCCTTGTCGTCCTTGCTGGCGTTGGGGTACTCCAGGATCTTGTCGATGTCCTTCATGGTGATGAGGCCGCGGAGCTGGCGGTTGTCGTCGACGACGAGCAGCTTCTCGATGCGGTGGGCGTGCAGATGGTGCTTGGCCTCCTCAAGGGTGGTGCCGACGGGCACGGTGACCAGGTTCTCGCGGGTCATGACCTCGCACACCAGGGTGTTCTTGGGGGCGGTGACGAAGCGCACGTCGCGGTTGGTCAGGATGCCGACCAGAGAGGTCTGCTTGACGACGGGCAGGCCGGAGACGCGGTATTCGTGCATGAGCTGGAGGGCGCGCTCGACGGTGTCGTCGGGGGCCACGGTGACCGGGTCGAGGATCATGCCGCTTTCGGACTTCTTGACCTTTTCGACCTCAAGGCGCTGGCGGGCGATATCCATGTTCTTGTGGATGATGCCGATGCCGCCCTGACGGGCCATGGAGATCGCCATTTCGGATTCCGTGACGGTATCCATGGCGGCGGATATGAAGGGGATGCCCAGCTTGATGCTGGGGGTAAGCCATGCCGACACGTCGACCATGTCGGGCGTGACTTCGGAGTACTCCGGTACAAGAAGGACGTCGTCGTACGTCAACGCCTTGCCAAGCACAGTAGCCATATGTTCCTCCAGTAAGGATCGGATGCGTAAAAGATAGGTCAGGATATCTGCGGCGCAGGCCTATGTCAACATAAAGGAAAAGCCCCGCGGCCTCTCCGGCCTGCGGGGCTTCCCCGGAATGCGGGAAAACTATTTCGCGTCCTTCTTTCCGTGCGACGAGCGCAGATGGAGCCGCATGGGGGCGTGTCTTATGCCGAAGATCCTGCGCAGTGACTTCTCAAGGTAGCGCGCGTAGGATTCCGCGACTCGATCGGCGTCATTGACGAAGCAGACGAAGGTCGGGGGCTCGCTCTCGGCCTGCGTGAGGTAGAAGAACTTGGGGCGCACCCGGCGTACGACAGGTGCCTGGTGCCTGGTGAGGGTCTCCTCCATGGCGCGGTTGAGCAGGCCGGTGGAGACGCGCGTGCCGCATTCGGCGTAGATGCGCTCGGCAAGGGGGATGAGCCTGCTCATGCCCTCGCCGGTTTTCGCCGAGACGGGGACGACCGGGATGTGTGAGCAGAAGCTCAGCTGCTCCTGCATCTCGGCAAGCAGGTCCTTTCGGGCCTTCGCAGGGATGAGGTCTATCTTGTTGAGGCAGACAAGGAAGGGGGTCTTGCGCTCGTCGAGCAGCTCGATGAGGCGCTTGTCCTGGGATGTGAGCCCCTCGCAGGAGTCGAGGACGAGGAAGGTCACGTCGGCCTTGGTGGTGCTCTTGAGGGAGGAGTTCACGGAGAAGCGTTCCACCGTGTCGGTGATGCGCGAGCGGCGGCGCACGCCGGCCGTGTCGACGAATGTATAGGTCCTGCCGTCCTTCTCGACAGAGACGTCGACGCTGTCGCGGGTGGTGCCTGCGACGTCGCTGACGATCATGCGGTCCTCGCCGATGAAGGCGATGGTGAGGGAGGACTTGCCTGCATTCGGGCGGCCGAGGAAGCAGAGCTTGAGGTTGTCGGCCGCCTTCCTGCGGCGCACGCCCGGCTTTTCG
The DNA here is from genome assembly GCA_024404335.1 of Mailhella sp. Taxonomy (GTDB): domain Bacteria; phylum Desulfobacterota; class Desulfovibrionia; order Desulfovibrionales; family Desulfovibrionaceae; genus Mailhella. Next base: position 1,622 of record JAKSQA010000020.1, on the reverse strand, counting down.
CGGTCCTCTTCGGTTTCCGCAGGGGCGCCTTCGTCGGATTCCTCCGCATCCTCGTCGCCGAAGCCGTCGTCTTCGGGCAGCATGTCGCGTATCTCGCCCTCGACGCCGCGCAGGTTGTGGCCGTGCTCGGCCGAGCATGCGGTGATGGGGAAGCCGAGGATGTGGAAGTCGGCTACGAGCAGCTCCTCCTTCTCGGGGCCGTCGACCTTGTTGACGATGAGGAGGATGGGCTTGCCGCACTTGCGCAGATGCGAGGCGAGATGCTCGTCGAAGGGCATGAGTCCGTCGCGGCCGTCCACAACCATGCACACGACGTCGGCCTCCTTCAGCGCGGCCTCGGCCTGCTTCAGGATCTCCGCCTCGAAGCCCCTGATGCCCGCCGGGCCTTCGGCCACGGCCTCATGGTGGTCGAGCGTGATGCCGCCGGTGTCGATGAGCGTGAAGTCGCGCCCGAAGCGGGAGCGTACGACGCCTTCCATGCGGTCGCGCGTGACGCCGGGCCTGTCGTGCGTGATGGCGCGGTTGCTGCGGATGAGGCGGTTGAACAGGGTGGACTTGCCTACGTTGGGGCGTCCGAGGAGAACGACTTTTGGCATCATGGGCCGGTACCTTCCGGGGGATTTTTGCGGATCGGGGAGCGTGGCGGGGCCGGCGCGGATGGACTCCGCAGGGGGCCGTGGCGGCTCTCCAATCGGGCTGGATATGATAGCCTGCCGCGACGGGGAAAATCAAGCGGCTTTGTGAAGTGCCATAACCTGCCGGAATACAATGACAAATAAAAAAATCCTTGCATTATTTTCGTATTGTGCATATACATCGTGCTTTCTGTTTCAAACAATCTCCTTTTAAATGGAGTTCATATGACCCGCAAAGACCGTATGGAGGGCATCTACAGCCGCCGCGAGGTTCTCGACGAGAGCGAGCGCCGGCAGTACAACCTCATCCAGCTCAAGGATCTCCTTTCCTATGCCTACCGCTATTCGGAAGACGTGAAGAAGCGCTTCGACCGCGCGCAGTTCAACATCGAGAAGTTCAAGACGCTTTCCGACCTCAAGCATATCCCCATCCTCAAGAAGAAGGAACTTATTTTCCTGCAATCCATGGGGCCTCGTTTGGGCGGGCTTCTCACTAAGGACATTGGAGATCTCCGACGGGTGTTCCTTTCCCCCGGCCCTATCTTCGACCCTGAGGACCGCAGCGATGACTACTGGGGATACACTGAAGCGTTTTATGCCGTAGGCTTCCGTCCCGGCGATGCAGCGCAGGTGACCTTCAACTATCATCTCGCCCCCGCCGGCCTGATGTTCGAGGAGCCTCTCCGCAATCTCGGATGCACAGCCATCCCCACCGGACCGACCGATGCGACTACCCAGATCGACATCATGCAGAAGCTTCGCGTCTCCGGCTATGTCGGCACGCCGAGTTTCCTTATGCATCTAGCTCAACGAGCTGAAGAGAAGGGCATTAATCTCCGCAAAGAGCTTTTTCTTGAAGTCGCATTCTGTACAGGTGAACGGCTTTCCGAACACATGCGGGCCCAATTGCAGAAGAAGTACGATATACTCGTGCGCCAAGGCTATGGTACGGCCGATGTCGGATGCATTGGATACGGATGTATTGCC
>JAKSQA010000002.1 GCA_024404335.1 Mailhella sp. | reverse complement strand
AAGCTCCCCGCCCTATGGGCGGGGAGCTTAGAGGGGATAAAACATCTAAAATTATCAGTATAATAGAATTTTAATCTTTGTATCCTTTGGGCAAGCCTGATGCCGTATAATGCAATGCCGCGTATTCCGCGGCTTTTGTTTTTTCCGCGGCTTGTGCCTGATTTCTACGAAAGAACATTGTAGACGACGGTTCGAGGTCGTGATACGCATGGAAGGCCTGCGCAGAAAATCTGCGGTCTTTTGACGTACCGGCAGTGCTTCCGCAGGCGCGGAAATCGTGCGCTGAGGGCGGTATTTTCTGCCATCACACGCACGGAGATGAAAATAATGCGGCCGACCGGCCTGCGCGAGCGCTCTTCCGTTGAAGAGCGTACGGCATGGCTGAAAAGCCGTAACAACGGAGGAAGACGTGCTAGTACAGGGACTTATCCTTATGTGCGCCGGTATGGGAACGGTTTTTGCGTTCCTCATCGTGCTCATCAATGCCATCAATATCTCCAGCCGGATCGTCCGTTCGATCGAGGCGAAGATTGAGGCGAAAAACCCGAAGCCGCAGCCCGCTAACACGGACGAGACGGCCCGTATCGCTGCGGCCATCGCCATCGGCCGTACCCTTCTCAACGCTAAATAATACAGGATGGTGAGATCATGACCAAGAAAATCGACTTTATGTGCACGGCGTTCCGTGACGGCTTCCAGTCCTGCTACGGCGCCCGCGTTCTTAACAAGGATTTCCTCCCCGCCGTCGACGCCGCCAAGGCCGCAGGCATCAACTGGTTCGAAATGGGCGGCGGCGCCATCTTCCAGTCCAAGGTCTTCTACTGCAACGAAGATCCCTATGCCGCCATGGACGAGTTCCGCGCCCACGTCGGCCCCGAGGCCAATCTGCAGACCCTCGCCCGCGGCGTGAACGTCGTGGCCCTTGATTCCTGCTCCTCCGACATCATCCGCCTCCATGCCCAGATGTTCAAGAAGCACGGCGTCACCACCATCCGTAACTTCGACGCCCTCAACGATGTCAACAACCTGATCTTCTCCGGCAAGTGCATCGTCGAAGCCGGCTGCAAGCACCAGGCCACCGTCACCTTCATGGGCCTGCCTCCGGGACTCACCGGCGCCCATGACGCCGACTTCTATATCGGCATCCTCCAGAAGATCCTCGACGCCGGCGTTCCCTTCGACAGCATCTGCTTCAAGGACGCATCCGGCACCACTCCCGCGCCCATCGTCTTCGAGACCGTCAAGCGCGCCCGCCAGCTCCTCGGCGACGACGTGTACCTCGACTTCCACTCCCACTCCACCGCCGACGGCTGCATGCTCCAGTACATGGCCGCCATCGAGGCCGGCATCAACGCCATCGATCTCTCCCTTGATCCCGTCTCCGGCGGCACCGCCCAGCCCGACGTGCTCTCCATGTATCACGTCCTCCGCGGCACCGGCTACGCCCTCGACGTCGACGTCGCGAAGATCCGCGAGGCCGAAGAGATCTTCAAGGAATGCATGTCCGTCTACTTCAAGCCCCCGGAAGCCGGCTTCGTATCCCCGCTGATCCCCTTCTCGCCCATGCCCGGCGGTGCCCTCACCGCCAACACGCAGATGCTGCGCGACAACAAGCTCATGGACAAGTACAACGACTGCATCGTCGCCATGGGCGAAACCGTCGCCAAGGGCGGCTTCGGCACCTCCGTCACCCCCGTGTCGCAGTTCTACTTCCAGCAGGCGTTCAACAACGTCATGTTCGGCAAGTGGGCCAAGATGGCTCCCGGCTACGGCAAGATGGTGCTCGGCTACTTCGGCAAGACCCCCGTCGAGCCCGATCCCGAAGTCGTGAAGATCGCCTCCGAGCAGCTCGGTCTGCCCAAGGTCGACAAGACCGTCCTCGAACTGAACGACGCCGATCCCAACAAGAGCCGCAAGCACTTCGAAGACATGCTCACCGAAGCCGGCCTTGAGATCACCGATGAGAACGTCTTCCTCGTCGCCTCCTGCGCCGAGAAGGGCATCATGTTCCTTAAGGGCGAAGCCAAGACCAACCTCCGCAAGGTCGATCCTAATGCGGCCGCTGCTCCCGCCGCCGGCGCCGACAAGTCCGCCGTCTCCCTGAACATCGACGGCAAGAAGTACGACGTGCGCGTTGAAGACGGCAAGGTCACCGTCAACGGCAAGTCCTACAACTCCACGGGCGGCGCCGCTCCCGCCGCCGCCCCCGCCGCCGGTTCCGGCAATGCCGAGCCCGTCAAGGCTCCTCTCGCCGGCCTCGTGCTCCGTCTGCCCACCAACCCCGGCGATTCCGTTGCCGCCGGCGAAGCCATCATCGTTCTCGAAGCCATGAAGATGGAAATGGAGATCAAGGCTCCCCGTGACTGCAAGGTCGTTTCCATCAATGTGAAGCAGGGCGACCAGGTTACTGCCGATCAGGTCATCGCCACCATCGAATGAGGTGCAGCATGAAGTTTGAATCTTCGAAATCCATGTGGGCTGCCTGCCTGGTGCTTGCGGTCGCCATCCTGGCCGCATTCCCCGGCGTCAGCCAGGCCGCAATGTCGCTGAATGACACGCTGGTCGAGCTCGGCCGCTCCACCGGCCTCTACGGCCTCACCCTGCCCGGAGGCCTCGGCACGCTCATCATGATCGGCGTGGGCATCGTGCTCATCTCCCCCGCCCTCGGCCGCGGCTACGAGCCCCTGCTGCTTCTGCCCATCGGCTTCGGCGGCCTGCTTTCCAACATCCCGCTTGCCGGCATCTCCGAAGCCGGCGGCTTCCTCAACATCATCTATCTGTTCGGCATCGAAACCGGCCTGTTCCCCATCATCATCTTCATGGGTGTGGGCGCCATGACCGACTTCGGTCCGATGCTCGCTAACCCCCGCACCGCACTTCTGGGCGGCGCGGCCCAGCTCGGCATCTTCATGGCCCTGCTCGGCGCCTGCCTGCTCTCGATGTTCGTGCCCGGCATCGACTTCACCATTAAGGACGCAGCCTCCATCGGCATCATCGGCGGCGCCGACGGCCCGACCGCCATCTTCCTGTCGTCCCGCCTGTCGCCCGGCCGGCTCGGCTCCAGCGCCGTTGCCGCCTACAGCTACATGGCCCGCGTGCCGATCATCCAGCCCCCGATCATGCGCTTCCTCACCACCAAGGAAGAACGCAAGATCAGCATGAAGCAGCTCCGCAACGTCTCCAAGATGGAGAAGATCTGCTTCCCCGTCATCGTGCTGCTGCTCTGCGCGCTGCTCCTGCCCTCCGCCGCGCCTCTGATGGGCGCCCTGATGTTCGGCAACCTCTGCAAGGAATGCGGCGTGGTCAACCGCCTCTCCGACACCATGCAGAACGCCCTCATCAACATCGTCACCATCATGCTCGGCCTCTCCGTCGGCTCCAAGCTCGCCGCTGAGAAGTTCCTCACCGTGCAGACCCTCGGCATCCTCGCCCTCGGCCTCTTCGCCTTCTGCGTGGGTACCGGCGGCGGCGTGCTGCTCGCCAAGCTGATGAACAAGTTCCTCAAGGAACCCATCAACCCGCTCATCGGCGCTGCCGGCGTGTCGGCCGTTCCCATGGCCGCCCGCGTGGCCAACAAGGTCGGCATGGAAGAGAACCCCGCCAACTTCCTGCTCATGCATGCCATGGGCCCGAACGTCGCAGGCGTCATCGGCTCCGCCGTTGCCGCAGGCGTGCTCCTGGCTCTCTGCAGGTAGTCACTGTTCAGAATACGGGCGGCCTTCGGGCCGCCTGCCGAAGAAGGCCCGGGTTCTTCCCGGGCCTTCTGTTATTCTGCGTACTGTCTGATACGCTCTTTCAGCCGTCCATGGCGATGGACCGACTTGCCGTTATTGACCGACTGGGCAACGGCCTGCAGTGAACCGACCAGCACAACAAGCTTCTTTCCTCTTGTGATGGCCGTATAGAGCAGATTCCGCTGCAGCATGGACTTATGCTCGGGAAGCAGCGGAATGATGACAGCGGGGTACTCTGCGCCCTGGGATTTGTGTATAGATATGGCGTAGGCGGGAGAAAGCTCATCAAGCTCGGAATAGTCATAGATGACTTCCCTTCCATCTATGGAGACATGTACGGAACTGCTTTCCCGACGGATAGCCGTCACGGTTCCCGCAGCACCGTTGAACACGTTTTTCATGTAGTTGTTGCGTCGCTGGATGACCTTGTCGCCTATCCGGAACCTCTTTCCCCCATGCAGGGCCTCGATGCCGTCCGGATTGAGTGCCGCCTGCAGAGCGTCGGCATGGCTGCTCCGAAGATAATTTCCTTCAAAGACAAAAGGGCTCCGCGGAGCCCTTTTGTCTTTGAAGTCATACATAGAAAAGCGCAGCTGAATCATCTTCAGCTGCGCTTTCATGTGATGCCGCTGCTCAAGCCCGGCGGAGCGGTGCTACGCAGCCTTCTTCCGCGTGATCACGCCGATGCCGCATGCGGCGCACAGAGCGCCGAGCGCCCGCAGGATCCACGCGGTGGTCCTGTTGCCCTGTTCCCTGGCGCCGCACAGCTCCTCCTTGCTCTTGCTGCCGGAGGAGACGGCCGTCACGGTTTTTCCTTTGGAGGAAACGAAAGGCTTGAGGCTGCTTCCTGATACCGTGGCGATGAGGCTGATTTCAGAAGGGGCCACGGCGGTATACGTCACGCGGACGTCGCCGATCGCAGGGTGGCTGGGGTCGAGGCCGAAGTAAAGGACGTTGCCCTGGAGATGGATGAGACGCTGAGCGGCATATTCGGCGACGTCGGAAGTGGCGGCCGAAAGAGGATAGCCCAGGATATGTCGGACCCAGCCGGAGTGGGTGTCGGCCATGAGGGATGCCATCCTGATCTTTGCGTTCTCATCCATGGAAAGGGCCGACTGTTTGGCTCCGGACATGCTCTTCAGCATGGAGGCGGGCAGGGCATAGGCGCCGAGCATGGCCCTGCTGCTGTACACAGTGGCTTCGCGGGGCTTTTCCAGCAGTTTGCGGTTCGCGCGGGAATTCCGGGCGGAAGCCTCGTGGAAGGTGGAGGAATCGACGTAGTCGGGGCCCCAGGACCTGTCGTATGAATAGGTCGTGTAATGCTCGTCCTTGCCGTCGACGCCTTTTCTGGTGCGGCTTTCGGACTTCTCACGCCACAGGTAGAACTGGACGTTCCTGGTGAGGGAGACGGCGTTGGCGGATACGCCGAAGTCGGGGTCGACGAACGGTTCGGAAAGCGTCACCATGCCGGAGGCATGCACGGTCTTGCCGTCGAACGCCGCGTTCACAGGGGAGACGGCTCTCAGCTCCACAGTCGCGGCCGCCATTTCGGCGATGGCATCCTGTGTGGCGGCGGTGCGGGTCTCGTTCCATCCTATTATGCCTGCGCCTGCGGCGATAAGGCAGGCGCCTGCGATCATCTTGTTCATGGTCTTTTCCGTGCTGTGGCTTGAGTGTTAGGGAAGCGTTGAAACAAGCGCTTCGCGGATCGTGATGATGCTGCCGCCGGACTTCACGGATGGAGCCGCCGGGCCTCGTCATGGAAAGAGAGCAGATCCTTTTCGGAAAAGGATTTTGCCGAAAGAATACAGGAGGAAAACTTTTTTTTCAAGGATGGGGACTGCGTTTCCTGGCCATTGTGCTTCCGCATGTCCGGACGTGTGGATGGGCTTCCGGGGCGTCGTTTGACGAACCAGGAAAACGGCGCCGCCGGGAGGACAGGCGTCATTTCTTCTGTATGCGCATGGCGTTGAGCACGGCCAGCACCATGACGCCTACGTCGCCGAATACTGCGGCCCACATGCCGGCGATTCCCAATGCTCCGAGGGCCAGGAAGGAGAATTTCACGCCGAGGGCGAAGACGATGTTCTGCACGACTATCGCACGGGTCGCCTTTGCGATGCGGACGGCTTCCGCAATGCGGGAAGGCTCGTCGGTCATGAGCACGATGTCTGCGGCTTCGATTGCGGCATCGGAACCGAGGGCTCCCATGGCGATGCCGATGTCGGCGCGGGCAAGGACGGGGGCGTCATTGATTCCGTCACCTACGAAGACGAGCTTCGAGCCGGGCTTTTTCGAACGGTCGAGTTCCTCGAGGATTTCCACCTTCCGGTCGGGAAGAAGCTCCGCATGGCATTCGTCGATGCCGAGCTCCTCTGCGACTGCCTCGCCGATTGCGGCCTCGTCTCCCGTAAGCATGATGGTGCGCTCCACTCCGGCCGCTCTGAGGGCCGAGAGGGCGGCGGCGCTGTCAGCCTTGGGCTCGTCGGCGATGACGATGCAGCCCGCGTATATGCCGTCGGCCGCCACATGGACATGTGATCCGATACCGGTGTGCGCGGAGGGGGTGATGCCCGCATCGAGCATCATCTTCTCATTGCCTGCGATGACGGCATGCCCGTCCACCGAGGCGCGTACACCCCGCCCCGCCGTTTCGGATGCCTCGGACACGTGCTGCGGAATCTTCCCTTCCGCTGCACGGAGAATGGATTGGGCTATGGGATGGGTGGAGAAGCGTTCGGCGCCGGCGGCCAGGGAAAGTACGCCGTCCTCCGTATAGCCCGGAGCGGGAGCGATGGCGACGACTTCGAAGGTGCCCTTCGTGAGGGTTCCCGTTTTGTCGAAGACGATGGTGGAGATGTGGTTGAGGGCCTCGAGGTAGTTGCCGCCCTTGACGAGCACGCCGCGTCTGGATGCGGCGCCTATGCCCCCGAAGATCGTCAGGGGGATGGAGATGACCAGGGCGCAGGGGCACGAGATGACCAGGAAGATGAAGCAGCGCTCAAGCCATTCCTTCCATGCGCCGCCAAGGAAAAGCGGCGGTATGACGGCGAGCATGGCTGCTGCGATGACCACGGCAGGGGTATACCAGCGTGCGAACGAGGTGATGAAGTTTTCCGCAGGGGCCTTGCGTGATGCGGCGTTCTCCACGAGGTCGAGTACGCGTGATGCGGTGGATTCTGCGAAGGGCCTGGTGACGCGGATCTCAAGCATGCCGTCGACGGCAATGCACCCGGAGAGGACGGTGTCGCCGCATGATGCTCGTCGCGGGACGGATTCGCCGGTGAGCGCGCGGGTGTCCATCATGGAGGAGCCTTCCGTGACCACGCCGTCAAGCGGCACCTTCTCGCCCGGGCGCACGACGATGCTTTCTCCGGGGCACACGCTTTCCGGCGAGACGGAAATGAGGCTTCCGTCTCGCATCACAGCGGCCGAGTCTGGCCGTATGTCCATGAGCGACGCGATGGAGCGGCGGGAGCGGCGGACGGCGAGGGACTGGAAGAACTCGCCGATCTGGTAGAAAAGCATGACGGCCACTGCCTCGGGATATTCGCCGATGCCGAAGGCTCCTATCGTGGAGATGGACATGAGGAAGTTCTCATCGAAGATCCGTCCGCGTCCGATATTGCGCAGGGCGCGCCCGACGACGTCGATGCCGAGGATGATGTAGGCCGCGGCGAGCATCCCGAGCCGGACATCTGCGTCGATTCCGCCGGTCCAGCCGAGGAGCATAGCCAGGGCGAACAGGCCGGCGCCGGACGCGAAGCGCAGGGTCTTTCTTCTGTCGGCGGAGCGTTCCTTTTCCAAATCGTCGTTTTCCGTCGCGGGCCGGGATGCGGACGCCGTTTCCGTCACTTCGACGTCGGGCTCGTGTGAGTGGACGATGTCCGCAAGCGTCCTGAGCATGGATGCGGCCGTTTCCGGGCGCATGGTGATGATGATCTGCTGTCGGACGAGGCTGAGGGATGCGGATTCCACGCCGTCGAGCGCTGCCGTCTCGCGTTCGATGAGGGCGGAGCAGTTGGGGCAGGTGAGTCCCTTGAGCAGATAGGTGCGGGTGACGGTTCCGGGATTCCCGGCGGACGCCGTTTCCGTCACCTCGACGTCGGGCTCGTGTGAGTGGACGATGTCCGCAAGTGACCTGAGCATGGATGCGGCCGTTTCCGGGCGCATGGTGATGATGATCTGCTGTCTGACGAGGCTGAGGGATGCGGATTCCACGCCGTCGAGCGCCGCCGTCTCGCGTTCGATGAGCGCGGAGCAGTTGGGGCAGGTGACGGCCTCGGCGGAGGGGGCTTTCCTATCCGTGGCATCGGCCGCAGATGCAGAGGAGGTCCTGACGGTATGGAGAGGCCTGAGGAGGGGAGGCGTATCGTCGCGCGTCGGTCGGCATCCGCATGAGGTGCCGTGCGCCGGCAGTGCATCTTCATGGTCGTGTCCGCATCCGCAGGATCTGGAGGCCGGAAGCTCGGTGACGGATACGTCCTTCTCATGCGCATGCACGATCCGTTCGATTTTTCCGGTGAGGGATCCGTCATCCTCATCGGCATCCAGTTCGAGGATGTGGGATGCGGGCGTGAAGCGCACCGAGCGGACTTCGGGAAGGTCGGAGACTTCCCTTTCGATAAGGGCCGAGCAGTGGGGGCAGTCGAGCCCCTGCAGGAGATAGGATCTTTTCATGATGAACTCGCTGTTATTGAGCAAATACGCAATTACATGGTTACAGTTGAGCAATAATGCAACAATAGGGTACGGAAACCCCGTTCGGGGGCGTCTTTTATTCGCTGATGTGGCTGAAGCCGATGTCGAGGATGTCCTTCACATGGTCGTCGGCCAGCGAATAGAATACGACCTGCGCCTCCTTGCGGAACTTGACCAGGTTGGAGAGGCGGAGGGCCTTGAGCTGGTGCGATACTGCGGACTTCGTCAGGCCGAGCAGGGCGGCGAGGTCGCAGACGCACAGTTCGTGCTGTTCCAGGGCGTGCAGGATGCGCACGCGGGTTGGGTCGCCGAACAGCTTGAAGAGCGTGGCCAGCCGGACGTATTCGTCCTGGCCTGCGAGCGTGGAGCGTACCGCCTCCACCGTGCCTTCATGTATGACGTCGCAGTCGCAGAAGGAAATGGATTCCATGAGGATCTCCGATATGCCTTTGTGCGGATCGGGTGCGGAGCATCCATTCCGTCTTTTTGTTGAATAGGTGTTCAACTAATGTATTTTTGGTGGGCTGTCAAGGAGGAGCGTCATTTCCTTCTGCCGACTGAGACAAGGAGCGAGGCTGCGATGACGGCCGCGATGGCGGCATGCTGCGTCAGCGTGAGCCACTCGCCCAGCAGAAGGGCCCCGAACATCGTTCCGAGCGCCGGCTCCAGGCTCATGAGCACGCCGTATACGCCGGTGGGGACGGCCCGGAGCGCGAGCATGTCGAGCCAGTAGGGGAGGGCGGAGGCCGTGAGACCCACTATGAGGGCGAGAAGCGCGACATGCCATGATGCCGCCGCGGCAAGTGTGCCCTCAGGGGAGGTCGCCAGCGCCCACGGCACGGCGGCCGCGCATGCGGCCAGCAGCCCCCAGGCTGCGGATGAGGGGCCGTGGGCCGCGGCCTTCCTGCCGAAGAGGATGTAGCCGGCCCAGCCTGCTGCGGCCATGACCGACCAGAAGACGCCTTCCCACGAGACATGCTCCGCCGCTCCGCCGAGGGGCAGGACCATGATGATGCCTGCCGCGGCCAGCCCGACGGCGGCCAGGTCGCGCAACCCTCTGGATGTGCACGCGGCCACGAGGAGCGGGCCGGTGAATTCGATGGCGGTGACGAGCCCGAGAGGCATGAGGGTGAGCCCCTTGTAGTAGCAGTTGTTCATGGCCGCTATGGTGATGCCGTAGGCGAGGATGCTCTTCCCGGCATCGCGGGTCGGCATGTTCCGCCAGGGGCGCATGAAGGCGAAGAGCACGGCCGTCGCCGCCGCAAGGCGGAGGGCTGCGGCGGCCTGGGGCGATACTTCGGCGATCAGGATCTTGGCCTCTGCCGAGCCGAACTGGGTGGAGATCATGGAGAAGAGCAGGAACAGTATGCCTGCGGAAAAGGAGACGGTGCGGAGCTGGGGTGTCGATGCCATGGCGCAGGCTTCCATCCTTCCGAAAAAAAGAGTCCGTGCGCATCTATCAGAAAACGCGCACGGACTCAAATGCTCTCTGCGGGAATCGCCGGTCGGTTCCCGGCGGGCATGAGCTTCACTGGAAGGTCTGGCAGCTCCCGCCGGAAAAGGGGCATGCGGGTATGTGTGTCGGAATCCGCAGATAGGTGGAATCTATTCCATTAGCCTGTCGGCCTGGCGTGCCTTTTCCATAGGGTCTTTTCGGGCACCGGGCAGCGCGGCAAGCCTGTTGAAGCCTGCCTCGCGCGGCCGTCGTACCCTGCGGGGATCCGGAGCAGAGCCTCGGGCGTATGGAAATTGGGCAGCGGCGGCAGGCCTTGTCTGCTGCCGGATAGGACTGCGGTGTATTCGGGAGGGCTAGCGTCTCTTCGCAAGCACGCGCTCGAACTTCACGCCGTAGCCGTGCGAATCGTCATCGGCCGTCTCGCGGATGGAGTCCACGATGAATTCGCAGGAGTCTTTGAGGGTCTCATACATGCCGCTGCCGTTGAGGAGGTTGGCGATGGCGACGCTTGAGAAGATGTCGCCCGTGCCGTGGTAGCTCTTCGGCTGCTTCTCGGTGACGTATTCCGTGAATCCGCCTGCAGCGCGGTCGTAGGCCATGGCTCCGATCTTTCCGGGCTCGTACGAGACGCCGGTGAGGATGACGGTGGAGGGGCCGAGGTCGGCAAGGCGGAGCACCAGCTCCCTGTACTCCTCGCGGGAGAGGTCTTCCCGGTAGGGGGTGTCGAGGAGGAAGCATGCCTCGGTGAGATTGGGCAGGATGAGGTCGGCTTCGGCGGCGAGGCCCCGCATGCCTTCCACTATGGACATGTCGAGCGCGGGGTAGAGCCGGCCGTGGTCGGCCATTGCCGGATCGACATAGAGCTTTCCGCCGGGGGCGAGCATGTCCTTCATTCCTTTAATGAGTTCGAACTGCCTGCTGTCGCCGATGTACCCGGTATAGACGGCGTCGAATGCCAGGGAGGACGCGCGCCAGTGCGCGACGATGCGCTCCATCTCCTCGGTGAGGTCGAGGAATGTGAACCCCGGGAACAGCGTATGCGTGCTGAGTATTCCGGAGGGCAGGATCGAGCATTCGATGCCGTAGGCGGAAAGGACGGGAAGGGCGACGGTGAGCGAGCACTGGCCGAGGCAGGAGATATCCTGGATGGAGACTAAGCGTGACATGGGCGGACCTCCGGAACATGTTGCGGTATTTATGATGAATGTTTATGCTTCATCTGACCATGAAAAAATGTTCAGTATGATATTATTCGGCAAGGTCAGATGGGCCGGGCCGCATAGCATGGGCAGGGATTCGCGATGCTGACGTATTCCATTGAGAACAGGGGCGGCAGGAGCCTTTACGAATACTTCTATGAGTGCATCCGGAAGGATATCGTTTCCGGCGCGCTGAAACCCGGGGAGAGGCTTCCCTCAAAGAGGGCCTTTGCGAAGCAGAACGGTGTGAGCATCATAACCGTCGAGAACGCCTACGGCCAGCTGCTGGCGGAGGGATATCTCTGCTCCAGGCCGCGCAGCGGGTTCTATGTGGCGAACATCCAGGACCGGATGCGGGAGAGCGGGGGCGGATGCGCTCTGGACACAAGGTCAGATGAGGATGGTTCCGTACGGTTCGACCTGGGTGCCCGGGCGATGCCGGCGGAGAGCTTCCCCTTTGCGACATGGACGAGGCTCATGCGCCGGATCAGCGCCGACGGGCGGGAAGAGCTCATGAACCCGTCGCCCGCCAACGGCGTCCTGCGGCTGAGGGAGGCGATTGCGGAGCACCTGCGCGAGTTCCGCGGCATCGAGGTCTCCGCCGGGAACATAATCGTCGGCGCGGGCACCGAGTACCTGTACGGCCTGCTTGTCAGCCTGCTCGGGCGTGACAGGCTGTATGCCATGGAGAACCCGGGCTACAGCAGGTCGGAGCGGATATATGCCTCCATGGATGCCGAGGTGGTGCGTGTTCCCCTGGATGACGGCGGGGTCGACATGGCGGCGCTGCGCGCAAGCCATGCCGAGGTGCTCCACATCTCGCCGGCCCATCAGTTCCCTACGGGCATCGTCATGCCCGTCAGCAGGCGCTACGAGCTGCTCGCCTGGGCGAGCGGGGCGGAGGGCAGGCATATCGTGGAGGACGACTACGACAGCGAGCTGAGGCTTTCCGGGCGGCCCATACCGGCGCTGTTCTCCATAGACAGGTCTGAGCGCGTCGTCTACATGAACACCTTCGCCCGCAGCCTGAGTCCCACGATACGCATAGCCTACATGGTGCTTCCCGACGGGCTCATGAGGCGGTACTGGGAGAGGCTGGGGTTCTATTCCTGCACGGTTTCGAATTTCGAGCAGTACACGCTTTCCGCATTCATACGCGAAGGATATTTCGAGAAGCATATAAACCGCATGCGGGCCCGCTACCGTGCGGTACGCGACAGCCTTTCGGCAGCGCTCCGGGCGGAGATGCCCGAGGGGGGATTCGGGATCGTCGGGCAGGATTCGGGGCCGCACTTCCTCCTCCGTGCCGGAAGCCGCCATGCCGAGCCGGCGCTCAGGGAGCGGCTGGCGGCATGCGGCGTGCGCGTATCGTTCCTTTCGGACTACTACGCTGCCGATGCCATGCCGCAGCCGGCGTCGGAGAACGTCATGGTCGTGAACTATTCGGGCATCGCTCCCGGCCAGTGTGCGGAGCTGGCCCGCGTCATCGCCGATGCGCTGAAGGGATGATGGAGGTCCGGGAGGGCAAAGGGCGTCTACGGCACCTTCAGTACCGCGCTGCCGGAAGGCGGCATTATCCTGTTTCAGGATAGCCCGAATGTCTTCTTTGCGTCTTTCAGCAACAGCAGCAGCTGCCCTTCCCGAATGGGGGAGGGGATGAATCCGAACTTCGCGTAAAAGGCCGCCGCACGCTCATCAATCGGATGGACGAGCATTGCCCTGATGCCGACGGAGTCGGAGATCCTGATAGCCTTGAGGACCGCATCTTTGAGCAGTGCGCATCCGATTCCTTTTTTCTGATAATCCCTGTGGACCGCAAGTCTGGCAAGAAGGATGACAGGTATCGGATAGCGCCCCATTCCTTTTGCAACCCTGTGGGGAGCCTCGACGAAATCGACCTGGCCGACAGTCAGGCTGTAGTATCCGCAGACCTCTTTTTTCCCGGATTCCGTAAGGACAAACGTCCTGGCGGAGCCGGCGCCATCGGCTTGAAGCGCATGGCGCTTAAGCCAGGAGTCCAGCTGTTCGCTTCCGCTGTCGAAATCCTCCGTCGAGTGGAGTCCGCAGAGGTGCGTGGGTTTTTCAAACATGCTCAATCCCATGGCGCATGCACGTCACGGAGCTTCTCCAGCCCGCTGGATGCTTCGGCAGGTTCATCAAGAAGCTCCAGGAACCTTTTCCCGGTATTCTCGTCCACTACGAATAGGCGCTGGTCGAGGAGGGTTTTCTGCGCATCTCGGCAGGCCGTATCCAGAATGAATTCCGAAAGGGTCTTATGCGTAGCTTCTGCCGCTTTTTTCAACAGGGCGACCTGTGCGGCGCTGGCTCTGATGCCGAGCCGCTGCGAGCGGATGTTCTGATGATTCATCACGGCTTCCATGGCACGCTCCTCCTTTGTTTGTACATTAGACTAACATTTATAAAAGTTCAATAGTGTATCAGAATATATGATCATAATAAAAAAAGGATGTTATCATGTCTGACAACATCCTTTTTCTCGACTTTTTGGTGGAGGCGGGGGGGATTCGAACTCAAATGATAACTATTTGAAATTGAATAATATTAAAATCCATAGTCTGTAAAAATGTACTAGCCATGTAACTTGACAATAGGGCCTCCGGCGTGGCCTTGCCCATGAAGCTGCAGCCCGTTTTTAGTGTCTGCAATTATCTGCGCAAATCTGTATTTATTTGTCGTAGTCTGTCAGAATAGGGCCTAGACCTTTCAGCCGACTTGTCAGAAAAGCCTAAAAACAACCCTATTCTGACGGTATTTCGGCCTCAATCTGACAACAGAATAAAGTGTACTCTAATCTGATAAATAATCCTTGACGGTACACAGAAAAGGCTCTAGGTCTATTTCTGACAAGAGTACATTAAGCCCGAAGGGGCCAAGGAGAATTAGACCATGTGCAAGCCCGCTGCCGATATCGCCTACATCCGCGTTTCCACCGTCGAACAGAACACCGACCGTCAGCTCGCCGGCCTCACCATCGACAAGACCTTCGAAGACCACTGCAGCGGCAAGGATACCGACCGCCCCGCGCTCCGTGAATGTCTGGCGTTCCTCCGCTCCGGCGATACGCTCCACGTTCACAGCATAGACCGCCTTGCCCGCAACCTGGCAGATCTTCAGAGCATGGTGGAAGACCTCAACGCCAAGGGCATAGCCGTGCGCTTCCACAAAGAGCAGCTTGTCTTCGCCGGTAAAAAGCTCTCTCCGATGAATAAACTCATGTTTCAAATGCTTGGGGCCTTCGCTGAATTTGAACGCGCCACCATCAGGGAGCGCCAGGCCGAAGGAATCGCCAAGGCCAAGGAACGCGGGGCCTACAAGGGAAGGAAGGCCACCATCACCGCAGAGATAGCGCAGACCATCAGGGAGCGCAGGGCGGCCGGAGAAAAGGCAGCAGATCTTGCCAAGGAATACGGCGTCACCAGGGAAACGATATATGCCGCCTGCCGGAAGTGATACCGGCAGCAGGAACACACAAGGGGAGCTCGCAGACTTCCTTTTCATTTTCTTAGTGACAGTGATGACAGAATTGACAGAATACGCGCTCTCGCGAACTAGAAGTACGCGCTTGGTGCGAGAGCACCCCCTCATGGTCTGCATTTTTCGTCAACTATGGGTTCACGACGTCCCGGTCGAGGCTGTTTTTGGGGGCTTCCATGACGTGTAGTAGTTTGCTTTTCTCAGCCACTCTCCGTATTCTGTTCCATATTTCTTCATACTTGAATCAGGAAGGACACTATGGCACGAATTGACTGGAGCAAGGTCGACTTCAGCAGACCTATAGCGGACATAGTCTCAGAACTTGGGTGCAGCATTCAGGCCGTTTACAATGCGAAAAAGAAGCTTGCCGACAAGTCTGCTGCTCAAGGCCTTCCTGATTCCCCTTCGATCGGGGAGACATCAGCACCGACGAAGACGGGTAAAAAGGTAGCCACCAAGAAGGACTCCGCAACCATCGGCTTTGAGAAGCAGATCTGGGATGCGGCCTGCGTCCTCTGGGGGCACATCCCCGCTGCCGACTACCGCAAGGTCATCGTGGGGCTCATCTTCCTGCGCTATGTCTCCTCCGCCTTCGACCGCCGGTACAACGAGCTTGTCGCCGAGGGCTATGGTGATGAGAACGACCGCGACGCCTATGTGATGGAGAACATCTTCTTCATTCCCGAAGAGGCCCGCTGGCCGGCCATCGCCTCCGCCGCGCACACGCCCGAGATAGGCACCGTGCTCGACAACGCCATGCGCGCCATTGAGAAAGAGAATCCCAAGCTCAGGAACGTGCTGCCCAAAATCTACGGCAACCCCGATATCGACAAGAAGGTCCTCGGCGACGTCGTGGACATCTTCACGAACAACATCCATCTGGACGACAGCGACGAGGGCAAGGACCTCCTCGGCCGCACCTACGAATACTGCATCGCGCAGTTCGCATCCTATGATGGCACGACGGGCGGCGAGTTCTACACGCCCGCCAGCATCGTCAAGACCATCGTCGCCGTGCTGAAGCCCTTCGACAACTGCCGCGTGTACGACCCCTGCTGCGGCTCCGGCGGCATGTTCGTGCAGTCGGCCGACTTCGTGCGCGCCCACGGCGGCCTGCGGAAGGGCCTTTCCGTCTACGCCCAGGAATCAAACTCCGACACCTGGAAGATGGCCAAGATGAACATGGCCATTCGCGGCATCAATGCGGACTTCGGCGAGCACCACGCGGACACATTCACCAGTGACCTGCATCCGACGCTGAAGGCGCACTTCATCATGGCGAACCCGCCCTTCAACTACCACCCCTGGCATCAGGAGCAGCTGAAGGAAGACGTACGCTGGAAGTACGGCCTGCCGCCGGAAAACAACGCCAACTTCGCCTGGATCCAGCACATGATCCACCACATGGACCCCACGCGCGGCCGCATCGGCCTTGTGCTGGCAAACGGCGCCCTCTCCTCGCAGACCGGCGGCGAAGGGCTCATCCGCCGGAAGATCATCGAGGCCGACCTTGTGGAGGCCATCGTCGCCCTGCCCGACAAGCTGTTCTACAGCGTGCAGATACCCGTCACCCTCTGGTTCTTCGCCCAGAACAAGGAGCAGACCGGCAAAACACTCTTCATCGACGCACGGAAGCTCGGCTTCATGGTCGACCGCAAGCACCGTGACTTCTCCGCCGACGACATCGCCCGCATCGCCGACACCGTGGACGCCTTCCGCGCCGGCACCCTGCAGGAGGAGAAAGGCTTCTGCGCCATCGCCGACTTGGAAGCTATCGCCGCGCAGGACCACATCCTCACTCCGGGCCGCTACGTCGGCATCGAGGAACAGGAAGACGACGGCGAGCCCTTCGACGAAAAGATGAAGCGCCTCACTGCCGAACTGGCCGACCTGTTTGCGGAAAGCGACAGACTGCAGGAAGAGATCAGGAAGAATCTGAAGGCGGTGGGATATGAGTTATAGACTTGGTGAAATTCTTACCCTTCAAAGAGGGACAACTTATAAAAGCCAGCTCCTGTCAGCTACTAAAAGTGGAATACCGTTACTTGGCCTTGGATGTATTGCTCATAACGGCGGATTTTCTCAAAATGGAATGAAGTTTTACCTTGGTGAATGCCCAGATAAGATTACACTTTCATCTGGTGATTTACTAGTATCTCTAAAAGACCTCACACAGTCGTGTGATTTGCTTGGTGCTGTAGCTCGTATTCCAAATAATATAGGAAAAGGGAGACTAACACAAGATACCGTTGGACTTGTATTTAATAATAATACAAATGATAGTTATATAAAAAAATATACATATTGGTCACTTCGTACACCACAATACAGACAATATTGTAAAAGTCGAGGCACCGGAACAACAAATATGGCCTTGTCTAGAGATGACTTTCTTTCTTGGATTATACCTGATAAAAGTGCATCGAACGATATACTTATTAATTTATTAGAGACTATCGACGACAAAATCGAGCTGAACAACAAAATCAACGACAACCTGCATCAGCAGGCTCAGGCGCTGTTCAAGTCGTGGTTAGATAATAACGATTTTGAATATATACCGCTGTCTTCTAGTGCTTATATAAATAAAGATTTTTATTCGTCAAAAGATGAATGGTCTATTTTTTATTATCTTGATACT
>JAKSQA010000199.1 GCA_024404335.1 Mailhella sp. | reverse complement strand
TTGGCTCCGATGGTGCCGAAGGCGTCGAACATCATGGCGAGGTGCCTCTTCTCGCTCATGAACATGCGCACCACGGTGAGGAACCTGACGTCGGGTATGGCGGCCAGCGTCCTCGTATCGGATACGGCGAGTACGGGCGGCGCATCTATGATGATGAGGTCGAATCGCTCCATGAGGTCTTTGAGAAGGGGCTGGAGCATCTCGCCGCTGAGGAGCTCGGAGGGGTTGGGAGGTATCGGGCCGCTGGGCAGCACGGAGAGGGAAAGGCCCTTCACCGGGCTGACGAGCAGGCCGGGGGCCGAGGCGAGCGGCGCATCGCCGGCAAGGAGGTTGCTCATGCCGACGGCGGCGCTGCTCAGGCCGTACATCGTCGTCAGGCGGTGGCGGCGCAGGTCGCAGTCGAGGAGCAGCACGTTCTTCCCGGCCTGCGCGTAGGTCATCGCCAGATTGGCGGAGGTGAAGGACTTGCCCTCGCCCGGAATGGACGACGTGACCGCCAGGATGCGGGCCCTGCGCGCCTCGCCCGAAAGGCTGAGCGAGGTGCGCAGCGAGCGGAACGACTCGGCAGCCTGCCCCTGCGGCTCATCCATCACCACGAAGTCGGGGCGCTCGCACTTCGCCCGGGGTATGAAGCCGAAGACGGGTATGCCGGTGATGCCTTCGATCTCCTCGCGGCGCTTGACCGTGCTGTCGAGGAGCTCGAGCACGATGCAGAGCATGATGCTGAACATCATGGCGGCCGCCCCGGTGATCGCGAGCACCTTGGTCTTCTGGGGGAAGGCGGCCTTCATGGGCGGCGTGGCCGGAACGATGATCTGGAAGGTGCCGCCCGAGCTGCTGTCGGTGCTGCGTGATATGTACAGCTCGTTCACGCGCTGGAGGACGAGGTTGTAGGAGGCCTCGGCGGCCTTGAGGTTGTCTTCGAGAAGCCTGTACTCGTCGGCGATGCGGTCGAGCTTCTTGAGGTCGGCGATGGCCTGCGCCCGCTCGGAGGCGATGATGGCCACGCGGCTCTCGGCCGAGGCGAGCTCCGCCTGGGCGGATGTGAGGCTGTTCTCCGTCTCGTGCGCGATGGCCTCGTCCATGTCGCGGATGACCTGGCGCTGTATCTCCACGCTTCTGTGGCCCGGACCGAAGTCCTGCAGGGTCTTCAGAAGGGTCGCCTGCGCCTGCAGGCGGGCCACCTTGAACTGGGTCAGCGTGGGGTTGCCGATGGCCTCGGGAATGCTGTCAAGGCGTCTGCCCTCCTGCCGCCATCTGGCGATGGCCTCCACCGCCGCCTTCGCCTGGGCGAGGTCCGCCTGGGCCGACACGCTGGTCTTGTCGAGCTCGGAGACCCTGGCGATGCCCATCTTCTGCGCTGCGTCGACGGAGAGGATGTCGTGCCGCATCTTGTAGTCGTTGATGCGCCGGATGGCTTCCATGCGGCGCTGCTCCATGTTGACGAGCTCCTCCTGGAGCTTCTCGAGGCCGCGCTCGGAGAATCCGCTGGAGCGCTGCCGGCTGTCATCCATGTAGGTGCGGGCGAGGAAGTTCGTCACTTCCGCAGAGAACGCGGGGTCCTTGTCCTTGAAGCCGATGTTGATGAGGCTTGTGTTCGGTATCTGCGACACCACGAACCGCGATGCCAGCGCCGCAAGGGGCTCCCTGGAGACATTGTAGGGGGCCTTCTCGCCGAACCTGAAGCGCTCGAAGACCCTGGCGAGGATGTTGTCGGAGGTGAGAAGCTGGATCTGCGTGGCCATGAACTCGTCGCGGCTGCGGGAGTCGCGCCCGACCTTCAGGTTGCCGGGCTCGACAAGCATCCGGCAGTTCGCAAGGTATATCTGCGTCGTCATGAGGCAGTACGCCGCGGCAACGGCGACGGCTCCCGTGCAGATGGCCGCGCAGAGCTTCCATCGGCTGAGCACCGCCTTCATCAGTACCGAAAGATCTATCTCAAGCAGGCTGTCGTCAGCCGCTGCGGCCGCTGTGCGCGTATTCTCCATTCCGTACCTCCCGGGATGCCAGGCGCGCCGCTCCGCTGCGGAAGCGGCTCCGCATGATCGTATCAGCCCTATGTGTATGCCATTATGCTTTAAAATGACAGAGGGATGCCCGCTGTTTCCACAGGCCGGCGGGCGGAGCCCGCAGGATGAAGGTCCGGCTTCTCCTCTATATAGACAAAGGCCGCTGCGTTTTCGCAGCGGCCTTTGTCTTCTCAGATGTCACACGGCTTCTGCCCGGGGTCAGATCCACAGCATGTCGGTTCCGCCTACGGAGAAAGGCGTGGCCTCTTCCTCGGGCTGCGAATCGGCAAGCTCCTCGCAGACTCCCCTCCAGTGTTCGGCAACGGCGGCAAGATTGCTGACGAGCGCGGCCAGGGCCGATGCGTCAAGAACGGCGCACGGCAGCACGGCCTGCAGCACCACGCCGGTGTCTTCGCGGGCGCCGAGGGTGAAGCCCTGCGTTTCCTGAAAGAAGACGTTGCCTTCCAGCAGGCGGGCCTGCAGCTTATGCAGGCTGCCCGCCGGCAGTTCCGACACAACCGTGGAGGCCAGGATCTGGTCGGCTCCCTCCAGGAATGTCAGGCTGATGTCGAAGCCGTTGACGGAAAGCAGGGCCACATCCTCTTCAAAGCACTCGGCTTCGTCCGCTCCCGCAAGGGCGAACAGATCCTTCATAAGCGCTGCGAAATGCTGGTTCATATAGTCCTCACGTTTGGTAGATGTTGTTCAAATGGTCATCGCCTACGGACGGTCAGGGGAGG
>JAKSQA010000198.1 GCA_024404335.1 Mailhella sp. | reverse complement strand
GGTGGCGGGCGGGGCGGGGCGGCCGTCAAGCAGCTGCGGGCGGATCTCGGTGAGGTCGGCGGCGATGGGGAGGTCCGGGACCGTGTCGGCCCCGGCATCGAGGGCGATGCGGAGCTTCTTCATCTCGGTTGCGACGTCGCACTGCAGGGGGGAGGTGCCGATGTTTGCGTTGACCTTCACGCGGGCGGGCTGGCCGACGAGGATGGGCTTCACGCCCTTGTGGTTCGGGTTGCCGAGCAGCACCATGGTGCCGTTTTCGATGGCGTCCCTGATTTCGGCCTCGGTGAGGCCTTCCTCGGCGCAGAGGCGTTCCTTGTGCTGCTCAAAAAGGGCTGCAAGGGCCTTGTTCTTCTCGAATATGGACATGAAGGTGCCTCCTTACTGCTTCTTCTCGATCTTCGCCCAGGAATCCTTGAGCGTCACGGTGCGGTTGTAGACGGGGTGGCCGGCGGTGCCGTCGGGGTCGGCGCAGAAGTAGCCCACGCGCTCGAACTGCACATGGCTGCCTGCGGGCAGGGTGGCGAGATAGGGCTCGGCCATGGCGGTCACGACCTTCTCGGAATCCGGGTTGAAATAGTCGAGGAAGGTCTTCCCCTCTTCGATGTCGGCATCGGTCTCGGTGGTGAACATCTGCTCGTAGAGGCGGACTTCCGTGGGGACGGCGTGGCGTGCGCTGACCCAGTGGATGGTGCCCTTGACCTTGCGGCCGTCGGGGCTGGAGCCTCCGCGGGAAGCCGGGTCGTGCGTGCAGCGCAGCTCGATGATGTTGCCTTCGGCGTCCTTCACGACCTCCTGGCAGGTGATGTAGTAGGCATAGCGCAGGCGGACCTCCACGCCGGGGGCGAGGCGGAAGTACTTCTTGGGCGGATCCTCGCGGAAGTCGTCGCGGTCGATCCAGATCTCCCGGCAGAAGGGCACGCTGCGGCTGCCGAAGGATGCGTCCTCGGGGTGCAGGGGCTGCTCGAATTCCTCTACCTGGTCCTCAGGGTAGTCGGTGATGACGACCTTGATGGGGTCGAGCACGGCCATGCAGCGCGGCGTGACCGCGTTGAGGTGCTCGCGGCAGCAGAACTCGAGCAGGCTGTAGTGCACGATGGAGTCGGCGGCGCGGGCGATGCCGATGCGGGAGCAGAAGTCGCGGATGGCCTCGGGCGTGTAGCCGCGGCGGCGCAGGCCGCAGATGGTGGGCATGCGGGGGTCGTCCCATCCGCGCACGTAGTTCTCCTTCACAAGCTGGATGAGCTTGCGCTTGGAGAGCACGGTGTAGGTGAGGTTCAGGCGGGCGAACTCGATCTGCTGCGAGCGGTAGACGCCGAGCGTGGCGAGGACCCAGTCGTAGAGTTCGCGGTTGTTGTCGAACTCAAGGGTGCAGATGGAGTGCGTGATGCCCTCGATGGAGTCGGAGAGGCAGTGCGTGAAGTCGTACATCGGGTAGATGCACCACTTGTTGCCCGTGCGGTGGTGGGATGCGTGGCGTATGCGGTAGATCGTGGGGTCGCGCATGACGATGTTGGGCGAGGACATGTCGATCTTGGCGCGCAGCACATACTTGCCGTCTTCGAATTCGCCGGCCTTCATGCGGCGGAAGAGGTCGAGGCTCTCTTCGGCGGGGCGGTCGCGCCACGGGCTGGGGATGCCGGACTTCGTGAGGGTGCCGCGGTATTCGCGGATCTGGTCGGCATTGAGCTCGTCGACATAGGCCTTGCCCATCTTGATGAGCTGCTCGGCATATTCATAGAGCCTGTCGAAATAGTCGGAGGCGTAGTGAGGTTCGCCATGCCACTGGAAGCCGAGCCACTGCACGTCGCGCTGGATGGATTCGACGTACTCGGTGTCCTCCTTGACGGGGTTCGTGTCGTCGAAGCGGAGGTTGCAGAGCCCGCCGTATTCTTTGGCGAGTCCGAAGTTGATGCAGATGGACTTGGCGTGCCCGATGTGGAGGTAGCCGTTGGGTTCCGGCGGGAAGCGCGTATGCACCCTGCCGTCGAAGCGCCTGGAGAGATTGTCCTGGTTGATGCGGGTACGGAGGAAGTCGGTACCCTGCGCGCGTTCCGCTTCAGAGGCGGAATTGCTCGTGATGTCCTGGCTCATGGTGGCCTCATGGATTATGGCCGCTGTGCGTTCAGGGCGCACCTGGCGGCCGGTGATGCGGCGAGCCGCATGTCCCTGAAAGAAAAGGGAAGGATAGCTTGCCGGAGCGTGAAGGTCAATTCCTACTTCCTGCCGGGGATATCTCCGGCCCCGTCAGCGGAGCAGCCGGTCAGTCTGAGACATCCGCCGGGCCGGAGAGGCGTCGCCTCCGGCGTTGCCCTGCGGGCGTCTCGGGTATAGAGTTGGCCTTCCGACATCAAAAGGGAGCTGTGGATATGGAAAGGGAAGTTCGCAGGGATTCGCTGTACGCATGGGTGCTGGCCACACGGCCGAAGACTCTGGCCGCCGCGCTCGCGCCGGTGTTCGTGGGGTGCGCGCTCGCGGTATGGAGCGGCTGCTTCAGGCCGGTTCCCGCGCTGCTGTGCATGCTGTTCGCCGTGCTCATGCAGATCGCATCAAACTTCATCAACGACGTATGCGACTTCCTTAAGGGGAACGACCGTGAAGACAGGCTCGGCCCCCGCCGCGCCTGCGCCCAGGGGTGGATATCCCCCGGCAGGATGAAGGCGGGCGTCGCGGCCGTTGTGGCTCTCGCGCTGTGCACGGGCATTCCCCTGGCCTTCTATGGCGGCAGGGACATGCTGTGGGTGGCGGCCGTATGCGTGGCGTGCGCGTATGCGTACTCCGCGGGCCCCT
>JAKSQA010000197.1 GCA_024404335.1 Mailhella sp. | reverse complement strand
ACGTCGAGATCGTGCTCGGCCCCGAGATGCGCTCCACCGGCGAGGTCATGGGCATAGCCGCCACCTTCGACGAGGCCTTCCTCAAGAGCCAGCTCGGCGCAGGCCAGGCCCTGCCCCAGTCGGGCACGGTGTTCATCTCGGTCAACGACCGCGACAAGGAGCACATCACCCCCATCGCCCGCGGCTATGCCGACCTGGGCTTCGACATCGTCGCCACGCACGGCACCGCGAAGCTCCTCAGGGAAGCCGGCCTCGAAGTGGAAAGCGTGCTCAAGGTCTATGAAGGCCGTCCCAACATCGTCGACATGATCAAGAACGGCAAGATCGCCCTCGTCATCAACACCGCATCGGGCAAGCTCACCAACGACGACACGAACGTCATCCGCCAGGCCGCCCTCCAGTACGGCGTTGCCTACACCACCACGCTCACCGGCGCCCGGGCCACGGCCCGCGCCATCCAGCACCAGCAGAACAGCGCGCTGCGCGTGGAATGCATCCAGGACTACTACTCGGCCTCGCCCAAAGGAGAACGCGCATGAAAGCCCTGCTCGCCCTTGAAGACGGATTCACCCTCGAAGGCGAATCCTTCACCGGCCCCATCGAACTGACCGGCGGCGAAGTCATCTTCAACACCGCCATGGCCGGCTACCAGGAGCTCCTCACCGACCCCTCCTACGCGGGCCAGATGGTGTGCCTGACCTATCCGCTCATAGGCAACTACGGCATCAACCCCGACGACATGGAGTCGGAGAAGATCCACATGGCCGCGCTCCTCGTGAAGGAATGCTGCAAGGAGCCCTCCAACTGGCGCTCCGTGGAAAGCCTCCCCGATTTCATGATGCGCAACGGCGTGCCGGGCGTAGAGGGCATCGACACCCGCGCCCTCACCCTGCATCTCCGCAGGAACGGCGCCATGCGCGCCTGCATCTCCACCTCCATCCTCGACCCCGAGGAGCTCGTGAAGAAGGCGAAGGAGCTTCCCTCCATGGAAGGCCAGAACCTCGTCACGCGCGTGGCCCCCTCGAAGCCCTACCGCTGGGATGCCGAATCCGGCCGCCCCGCCCCCGTCGAGCTCGCCGCCGACGGCTCCTACGCCTGGCCCGCCGGCAAGGAGCTGAACATCGTCGTGTTCGACTTCGGCATCAAGTGGAACATCCTGCGCCTGCTCTCCGCCCAGGGCATGGAGCTGCTCGTCGTGCCGCCTTCCTTCACCTGCGACCAGGTGAAGGCCGCCGCCCCCGACGGCGTCTTCCTCTCCAACGGCCCCGGCGACCCCGCCACGCTCAAGTCCGAGATCGCCGAGATAGCGAAGATGGCGGAATGCTTCCCCATCGGCGCCATCTGCCTCGGCCACCAGCTGCTCGGCCACGCCCTCGGCGGCACCACCACGAAGCTGAAGTTCGGCCCCCACGGCGTGAACCACCCCGTGCAGAACCAGCTCACCGGCCGCATCGAGATCTCCTCCCAGAACCACGGCTTCTGCGTCATCCCTCCGGAAGGCGTCGAGAAGGTCTACGTCAACCTCAACGACGGCACGCTTGAGGGCTTCCGCCACCCTGTGAAGCCCATCATGACCGTCCAGCACCCCCCCGAAGCCGCGGCCGGCCCCACCGACAGCCGCACCTTCTTCACCGACTACAGGGCCATGGTCCTGAAGGCGAAGAACGCCTAAAGGACAGGGCGGAACACCGCCGATGACCGCATGAGAGAGGGGGAGCAGCAGCTCCCCCTTTTCGCATGTCCGAGCATGCGGATCATGCCATGCCGGGGCGCATAAGCTGAGCGGCCGAGCCTTGCGGCAGATCCTCCGCCCCGGCGGAAAGGCATGCCGACGGCCCTCTCCTGTTGCATCCGCCACGGAACGAACGTATCCTGATGGAAGGCCCGCCCGCCGGGCATTCCATTCCCGAGGAGACAGCATGCTGACAAACGACAACCGACTCTTCATAGCCGCAGCCGAAGACCCCGCGGCGCTCGCCGCCGACGGCCGGGAGCTCTGCCTGGAGGCCCGCATGGGCAACCGCCACGGGCTCATCACCGGCGCGACGGGCACCGGAAAGACGATCTCCCTGCAGAACCTTGCCGAATCCTTCAGCGCAATGGGCGTACCCGTGCTCATCACCGACGTGAAGGGCGACCTTGCCGCCATGTGCCGCCCCGGCAGCCCGCAGGGCAGCATCGCCGCCCGCATAGAGGAGCTCGGCCTCCGCAGGCTCGGCTATGCGAACAGGGGCTTCCCCGTCTGCTTCTGGGACATATTCGGCGCCCAGGGGCACCCGCTCCGCGCCACCGTCAGCGACCTGGGGCCGGCCCTCCTCTCCAGCCTTCTGGAGCTGAACGACGTCCAGGCCGGCGTGCTCAGCATAGTCTTCCGCATCGCCGACGACGGCGGCCTGCTCCTGCTCGACTTCAAGGACCTGCGCAGCATGGTCGCCTGGGTGGGCGAGAACAGGGCGCAGTTCCTCACGAAATACGGCTCGATCGCCCCGGCATCCGTCGGAGCCATCCAGCGCGCCCTGCTCCGTCTTGAGGACGAGGGCGCCGACATATTCTTCGGCGAGCCCGCGCTCGACGCCGCCGACCTCTTCCGCTCCGACGCCGAAGGCCGCGGCTTCATCAGCATCATCGCCGCAGACCGCCTCATGCGGAGCCCGCGGCTCTACGCATCCTCCCTGCTCTGGCTGCTCTCCGAGCTCTACGAGCGCCTTCCCGAAGTAGGCGACGCCGCGAAGCCCCGCATCGTCCTCATGTTCGACGAGGCGCACCTGCTCTTCAACGGCATGCCGCAGGCCCTG
>JAKSQA010000196.1 GCA_024404335.1 Mailhella sp. | reverse complement strand
GTAGACCAGCATCACCGGTCTGTGGAGGCGTGTAAGCAGCGCCTGCACCTCGGCAGGCCCTACGACGGGGAGTGCGGCCGCATGCGCCGCCGGCACGATGCAGAGAAGCAGAAAAGCCGCCGCAAGGCAGCGGCGGATGAAAACGGCAGTAGACTTGAGCATGAGGCCCCCTTCCTGTGGAACCGCTGATGTATTCGGAGGAATGAATTCCCCGATCCGCGGCCTTCGGACATCCATGAGCATGGATGCGGGGAAAGGCTTTTCCGCATTTCCCCTGTTCCGCTGTGGGCAGACTATCCGAAACGCCCCCCCGATTGCAAGCGCGGCGGTGCCATGAGGAAATCCCTCCAGCCGGAAAACTCAAACATGATCCGCCTCCAGCCCATAGCAGGAAAGTATTACGGACCGCCCCGCTTCCCTATCGGGTTTCACGGAATAGGGAGAGCCTGCCCGCAGGACTTCCAGCTCCTCAAGCCCTTTCAGGATCAGCGCCTCGGCCTCCTCCCAGCACATCCGGCCGGTCTTGATCCCCTTCAGCTCTTCCCGGCTTTCCAGAGGGAAACGGAGTTTCCCGGTTTCCAGGATCTCCCTGCTCTGCCGAATGGCCCTTACGGCATGGGAGATGGCCTTCCAGTCGATACCTCCGCTCTGCTCAGCGTCGGATGCCCTCTGACCATACCGCTTAAGCGCGCCGTCCAGCCCTGTGAGGAATTCGCCCATCTTCGTGCTGAGCGCATGCCATTTCCCGCAGAGGAAAAGCATCGGAGCACCGCTGACCTCTTCAATGCGGCAGAATCGGGCATCATCACACGAGGAGACGACGGCATCCGCGATTTCAGCAAGCCGCGCCCCCTCCCCAAGCCTGGAGCCCAGCCCGAAGGCGCACCCGCCTACACGTTTCAGAGCTCCCAGACGTGAGCCCTTGATCCCGTACTTCTTGGCCTGGCCGAGGCTGTATTCCGCACATGCCTGGCCATTGTTCGTATCAAGGAAAAGCAGCGGATTTTCAAAGACCCTGTCCAGCCTCGGATCCCTGTAGAGCGTGCACTCGCCATGGGAAGGAGAGAAAAGCACATCCAGGGCTCCGGTATCACCTGCGGGCAGAAGCTTCTGCAGCCAGTACTGAAGCGACCAGAGGTCGATGTCGATATCGTCCCTGCCGTTGCGGCTACAGTTCCCGCCTGTTGTGAAATGGATGCTGTGGGACGATTCGTTCAGGGCCAGGCTCTCCATCGTCGGCAGGAATATGCCCCGGACGTCGATATCCGACTTTCCCTCTATTTCCGTTCCGTAGAGCGTGGAGCCGAACACCGTCAGATACAGCAGCTCCGCATTCTTCTCACTGCAGAGCCTGCGGACCTGTTCAAGAATCTCATCATAGCCGCGGGTCTTCATCGTTCACATCCTTCATCAAAAATTGCGCAGTAGTCCAGAATATCGAATTCAGCCCCAGCTGTCATCAGTTTTTATCGTTCTGGAGAGCCGGACAGCAAATAGGCGGCTCCGGATTTCTCCGGACCCGCCATATCTGCGGGAACACGGCCCTTTCATCGGCCGTCGTGCCGCAATGCCCCATACCCGCCCTCACGCCTGTGGCCGGTATCCGGGAATAACAATAATTTCTGACATTCACTTGTCTCTTTGAAGGGATAACCTTTGAGTTGGCTTCTCGTGCATATCCCCGTCGCAAGTGTCATGCTGCTTTGATACCCCGGCCAGTCGGCGTTACCTTACGACAGCGCATCCGCTTGCCTGCGCTGCCGTGATACGTCCGCATGGGCTGCCGAAAGACCTCCCATACGGCCATTGCATACCGTTCTACATAAGTTCCGTCTTCCAGTTCAGTTCCTGGATACGGAGGTCCAGATCACGGATGGCCTTCGATTTCTCATCGGCTCTTCTCCGAAGTTCCGCCACGTCCACGGAACTGTGCATGACGATCTCGTTCCGTGAAAACCGGTCACTCAGCTCGCTTGCGGCATTAAGGAATTCCCTCATCACCCTGGCTTCGAGAGTCCGAGCATCCCGTTCTGCGAGCATGTCGGCAAGGGAAGTACCATCGATCACCGTTAAGGCATTGGTCCTGTTGATCCGCGCTATAAGATTCTGAAGATCGGATGCGCACCGTGAGAGTTCGGCAAGAAGTTCCAGGGGATCTTCCACGGTCCTGCTTCCTTCCTGGTATGTGGCGTTGTTCTTCAGCCGGCCGTCCAGCTGATTCAGCCTGGTCATCATTTCCTTGCGATGGACAAGGGCCTCTGCGAGTTTCATATCTTCTCTCCGTATCTTCGATAATACGTCTAAAAAACTATCATCTTTTCAGGCAGCAATGCCTTCATAGGCCTGAATATACCTTACGACGGACTCCGAGAACCCATTGATATGGACGGCCCTCCCGTACTCGATTCCGCTGCGGTAGGGAGCGACATTGATGATGTACGCTCTGTCATTCATCACCCTGACCTCATCGGTAGCCTGCTCATCCGTAATAACGACAAGCCGGTCCTTCAGACATTCTGTGGGAAGATGCCTGAGCGCTCCGCCAATGTATGTCCCCCCATGTGCCTGAGAACCGTTTACGGCATCTATGAGCGCCAGTCCTTCACATGGCTCCACCTCCACAAGATCATTGGAGAAGGTGAATATGCGGGATTCCCTGGCAATCCCCTTTATCATGAGCGCAAGCGCCGCTGCGGCATCGATCCTTGTCAGATCGCTCCGGCTCGACAGAGCCCAGTCCATCGAGCCGGAAACATCGACAAGCACCGTCGTGCCGCCGTCCAGGGAAGGCATCTCCTTCAATGCCTGC
>JAKSQA010000195.1 GCA_024404335.1 Mailhella sp. | reverse complement strand
TGACCGTGACGCCCGGCGTGCGCTTCGCCGACGGGGAGAAGGGCGACCAGGTGCGAGTCACCACTCCTGCCAGGGCCCGTGAGCTCGGATCCGATTTCATTGTCGTCGGCCGTCCTATCACCCAGGCGGCCGACCCGGTCGCGGCGTGGCGCAGGTGCATGCGCGAATTCCTCGGATAATGACAGAAGGGGCGCGCGGCCGGACAGCCTTCCGCCGTGGATGCCCATAGAGAAAAGGAGCGATTATGGAAGCTCGTGAAAAACTGATTGCGTCTGATCTGCTTTCCATCAGGGCGGTGTTCTTCCGCCCCGACGAACCCTTCACCTGGGCCAGCGGCATCAAGAGCCCCGTGTACTGCGACAATCGCCTCACGCTGACCGCTCCCAAGGTCCGCGATGACGTGGAGAATGCTCTGGCCGAGGTCGTCCGTACGGAATATCCCGAGTGTGAGGTCCTCATGGGCACGAGCACCGCAGGCATTGCGCACGCGGCCATAGTGGGCCATATCATGGGCCTTCCCATGGGCTATGTGCGTTCCAGCGCCAAGGACCACGGCCGCGGGAACCAGATCGAAGGGCGCCTTGAGCCGGGGCAGAAGGTCGTCGTCATCGAAGACCTCATCTCCACCGGCGGCAGCGTCCTCGATACCGTCAAGGCCCTCCGTGATGCCGGCGCCGTCGTGCTCGGCGTCGCCAGCATCTTCACCTACGGGATGAAGAAAGGGCTCGACCGCATGGCCGAGGCCGGCGTACGGAATGTGAGCCTGACGAATTTCGACACCATCGCCGAAGTCGCGGCCGAAACCGGATACATCAGGAATGAGGATGTCGCACGCCTTATCGCGTTCCGCAACAATCCTGCCGATGAAAGCTGGATCGGAGCCTGACGATGGAAAACCTTATCGATATCCGCGATCTTTCCGTCGATGAGATACAGGAGCTTGTCCGGGTCGCCCTCGATATTGCCGCCGATCCCTCCAGGTATTCGGAAAAGTGCCGCGGCAAGAAGCTCGCCACGCTGTTTTTCGAGCCTTCCACCCGTACGAGGCTGAGCTTCGAGGCGGCCATGTACGAACTGGGCGGCAACGTGCTCGGATTCTCCGAGGCGCAGAGCTCGTCGGCCTCCAAGGGCGAGAGCGTTTCCGATACCGCGCGCATGGTGTCGTGCTATGCCGACATCATCGCGATGCGCCATCCCAAGGAAGGCGCCCCGCTTGTCGCGGCCTCCAAGGCCAGCGTGCCCGTCATCAACGCCGGAGACGGCGGCCACAACCATCCCACCCAGACGCTTACCGACCTTCTCACCATCTGGCGCGAGAAGGGACGTCTGAGCGACCTTACGATAGGCCTGTGCGGCGACCTCAAGTTCGGCCGCACCGTCCATTCGCTTGTCGCCGCCATGTCGCGCTATCCCGGAATCCGCTTCATCCTCATCTCTCCTGAGGAGCTGAGGGTTCCCGGATACATCCGCAAGGATGTGATGACGGCGAACGGCATTCCCTTTGAGGAGACGACCGACTTCGTGTCGGCCATGCCTCAGCTCGATGTGCTCTACATGACCCGTGTGCAGAAGGAGCGCTTCTTCAACGAAGCCGACTACATCCGCCTCAAGGACATGTTCATCCTCACGCCTGAGAAGCTCGCCTATGCCAAGGAAGACCTCTGCATCATGCATCCGCTTCCCCGTGTGAACGAAATCGCCACGGCAGTCGATGACGACCCGCGCGCGGCCTATTTCCGCCAGGCTCTGAACGGAAAGTACATCCGTATGGCGCTTATCATGAAGCTGCTGGGGGTGAAGTAATGGTTATCGACGCTATATCCAACGGCATCGTGCTCGACCATATCAAGGCGGGGCGCGGCATGGATCTCTACCAGATCCTCAAGCTTGACAAGCTCGAATGTTCCGTCGCGCTGCTCAAGAACGTGACGAGCCGCAAGATGGGCCGCAAGGACATCATCAAGATCGATGAGGTCATCGACCTTAACTTCGATGTGCTCGGCTATGTCGATCCCGGCATCACCGTCTGCATCGTGAAGGACGGAAAGCTCGACCGAAAGTTCACCGTGGGCCTGCCCGAGCGTGTGACGAACGTCATCAGATGCCGCAATCCCCGCTGCATCACGACCGTCGAGCCTGAGATTCCGCATATCTTCAAGCTTACGGACAGGGAAAACCGCGTCTACCGCTGCATCTACTGCGAAAGCAGGGCGAAGAACAGGGACTGATCCCTGATACAACGCATGAGGAGCTTCGGCCGCTCTTTTTTTAAAGATGCCGGTGAGCCGCCCGGCGGAGGGGGATGGGATGTTCCTTCATGCTGCGTGCCGCATGCTTGTCTCTGCGGCTATGCTTGCCGCATTCGCATTGCCGGCTTCCGTTTCTGCGGCCCCTGCAGGCTCTGCCGATGTCCTTGACGGGGCCGGGTATGCGCCGCTTCACTATGCCGTCATGAAAGGGGACCGGGAAGCCGCAGGGCGGCTCCTGAAGGCCGGAGCCTTCATTGATGTGAGGACCACGGAAGGCTTCACGCCGCTCTTCTATGCGGCTATGTACGGCGACCGGGAGAGCTTCGATCTGCTGACAGGCGGCGGGGCCTCGGTGGACGCCAGAGACGGACTGGGACATTGCCCACTGCACTATGCGGATCCGAAGATGGTGCCGCTTCTTCTGAAGGCCGCTGCGGACATTCAGGACGCGGTTGACGTTGCGATTGACGGCGTAACCATTGTCCTTCAGCCGAATGACTATCCGCTCGCGGGCGAAATCCGTGTCGAGAAGCCGCACGAGCTCCGGCATCGTCACCAGCTTCCTT
>JAKSQA010000194.1 GCA_024404335.1 Mailhella sp. | reverse complement strand
TATATGGGCATGGACACGCTGCGCATCGAGGCGCGGCAGAAGCTGACCCGTCAGCGTCCGCGCTCGCTGGGGCAGGCAGCCCGTATTCCGGGCGTCTCCCCGGGCGACATCAGCGTGCTGCTGGTGTGGCTGGAAAAAGAAAACAGGAAGAGGAAAATGACCGATGCTCCGCAGAATACTTGACGGTGCCGAACAGATGCACATCGCGCTGCCCGAGGGGGCGGCGGAAAAGCTGATCCGCTATCACGAGATGCTGATGCGCGCCAACGCGCAGTTCAATCTCACGCGCATTCCGGACGACCCGAAGGAGGCCGTGGATCGGAATTACCTCGACTCGCTGGCGCCGCTTGCGCAGGGCTTGCTGCGCAGACAGATTTGCAAACGCCTGGTCGTCATCGGCTGAAAGACGAAGCAGTTCTCGGGAACGCTCGTCAACGGTCCTTGCAGCAAAGCTTTCTCGTTCAGTCAAAGTGGCGAGAGAAATCTTTGCGTCAGCCAGCTTGGCAGAAAGCTGTTGTTCCGTATCACGCAAAGGATGCAGTTTATGACGTGCTTCTCCTGCAAGATGCTTGGAAGACTCAATGAGCTCATCGAGGTGCTTAAGCGCTTCGGTAATCTGATCTACCTTAGGCTGCGCAGCCTCCACGGCGGGGCCATGCTCATAAATCCTGCTCCGTGTTTCAGCGCTGTCCGCTGTTTTCTTCGGAGGAATCTCCGGCTTTGGCGTCAGCTCCGTCTTCAGAGGACGCATCGTCAGCTGCGGGCTCGGGGGAAGGGGCGGTGGAATCTGCCGCCGCCGGCTCCACCCTGAATTCTTCGGCGGAGCCTGTTTTCGTCGAATCGAAAGGGGGCAGATGCTCACCGCGCATAAGGGCGTCGATCTCCTCGCCGGTGATGGTCTCACGGTCGAGCAGGGCCTTCGCCACGGCGTGAAGCATGTCGATGTGCTCGGTAAGCAGCGTGCGGCAGCGTTCGCGGGCCTCGTCGATGAGCGCCTTGATCTCGCCGTCGACGATGCGGGACATTTCGGGGCTTACGGAGTTCGAATGGCCCCATTCCCGGCCGAGGAAGACCTCTTCCTCATGCTCGCCGACGGTCTGGGGGCCGATCTTTTCGCTCATGCCCCATTCGCAGACCATCTTGCGGGCCATCTTGGTGGCGCGCTCGATGTCGTTTCCGGCGCCGGTCGTGATGTCGCCCATGATGATTTCTTCGGCCAGGCGGCCGCCCAGAAGCACGACGAGGTTGTTGCGGAGCCAGTTGCGGGAATATCCGTGCCTGTCCTCATCGGGGAGCTGCATCGTCACGCCCATGGCGCGGCCGCGGGGGATGATGGAGACTTTGTGGACGGGGTCGGAGCCGGGGAGGAGCTTGGCCGCAAGGGCATGGCCGGCCTCATGGTAGGCCGTGATGCGCTTCTCCTCGTCGCTGAGGATGAGGCTGCGGCGCTCCTTGCCCATGATGACCTTGTCCTTGGCGTATTCGAAGTCGCGCATGTCGAGGCGTTCCTTGTTCTGCTTGGCGGCCTGGAGGGCCGCCTCGTTGACAAGGTTCTCAAGGTCGGCGCCCGAGAAGCCGGGGGTTCCCTTGGCGAGGATGCTTATGTCGACGTCTTTGGCAAGGGGCGTGCGGCGGGTATGAACGTCGAGGATGCGCTCACGGCCGCGGAGGTCGGGAGTGGAGACGACGACCTGCCTGTCGAAGCGGCCGGGGCGGAGGAGCGCCGGGTCGAGGACGTCGGGGCGGTTCGTGGCGGCGATGAGGATGACGCCTTCGTTGGATTCGAAGCCGTCCATCTCGACCAGCATCTGGTTGAGGGTCTGCTCGCGTTCGTCGTGGCCGCCGCCAAGGCCGGCGCCGCGCTGGCGGCCGACGGCGTCGATCTCATCGATGAAGATGAGGCACGGGGCGTTCTTCTTGCCCTGGGCGAAGAGGTCGCGCACGCGTGACGCACCCACGCCGACGAACATCTCCACGAAGTCGGAGCCGGAAATGGAGAAGAAGGGTACGCCCGCCTCGCCGGCTACGGCCCGCGCCAGAAGCGTCTTGCCGGTTCCGGGAGGCCCGACGAGGAGCACGCCCTTGGGGATGCGGCCGCCCAGCCTGGTGAACTTTCTGGGATTGGAAAGGAATTCGACCACTTCCGCCAGCTCCTCCTTCGCCTCGTCGACGCCTGCGACGTCGGCGAAGGTGACTTTGGAGGTCTGGTTCTGATTCTGCATGCGGGCCCTGGATTTGCCGAAGGTGAAGGCCTTGCCTGCGCCTCCTCCCTGCATCTGGCGGGCGAAGAATATCCATACTCCTATGAGCAGGAGCATCGGGAACCAGGATATGAAGACGGACATGAGCAGGCCGCGGTCTTCCGGCTCCTCGGCTGCGACGGTCACGCCCTTTTCGAGCAGACGCGACACAAGGGATGCGTCATCAGGGGCATAGGTGCGGTAGGAGCGTTCGTCGACGGTGCGGACGGTGAGCGCCTTTTCGTTTATGCTCACCTGGCGTACCTCGCCGTTGTTGACCTGCTGGATGAAGGAGCTGTACGGCACGGAGTTCAGCTGCGTGCCTGCCCCCTGGTCGTTGAAGAGACTGAAGACGGACACCAGTGCGACCGCTATGATGCTCCATATCAGGATGTTTCGTGTAAACTGGTTCAAGGTGCCTCCATGGCTGCCTGGAATTCGATGAGGGGAGTGAGGGCGCGGCCTGCGCCGATACGGCTGACCGCGTGTATTAGGAATAATGCCAGACTGCTGTTTTGACAATCGGAGCTGCCGCGGATTTTGGCTCTTTGAAAGCTTTTTTTGCAGAAAACGCGCAGAAAAAGGAAATTACGTCAAAATAT
>JAKSQA010000193.1 GCA_024404335.1 Mailhella sp. | reverse complement strand
GAGCGTACCCGTGAGGGCAACGACCTTTACGGCGAACTCAAGGCAGCCGGCGTTCTGGAGCGTGCCGTGCTCGTCTACGGCCAGCTGCACGAGCCCCCGGGCGCCCGTGCCCGAGTCGCCCTGACCGCCCTTGCCTGCGCGGAATACTTCCGTGACGAAGAGCACCAGGACGTGCTTCTGTTCATCGACAACATCTTCCGCTTCACGCAGGCCGGTTCCGAAGTGTCCGCACTTCTGGGCCGCATGCCTTCCGCCGTCGGCTACCAGCCTACGCTGGGCACCGACCTCGGCGGCCTGCAGGAGCGCATCACTTCTACGGAAGCCGGCTCCATCACCTCCGTCCAGGCCGTTTACGTGCCTGCCGACGACTTGACCGACCCCGCTCCCGCAACGACGTTCGCCCACCTCGACGGTACGCTGGTTCTTAACCGCTCCATCGCCGAACTGGGCATCTATCCCGCCGTTGACCCGCTTGACTCCACGTCCCGCATCCTTGATCCGAACGTGGTCGGCGAAGTCCACTATTCCGTGGCGCGCCGTGTCCAGCAGGTGCTGCAGAAGTACAAGGACCTCCAGGACATCATCGCCATTCTCGGCATGGATGAACTGTCCGATGAGGATAAGATGACCGTTGCCCGTGCCCGCCGGATCCAGCGCTTCCTTTCGCAGCCTTTCCACGTTGCGGAAGTCTTCTCCGGCATCCCCGGCGTGTACGTGAAACTGGAAGATACCATCAAGGGCTTCAAGGGGCTGCTCGAAGGCGACTACGACTATCTCTCTGAGACGGACGTGTTCAATGTCGGCAGCATCGACATGGCCATTGAGAAGTACAACAAGCGTCAGCAGGCATAAGGGAGACCGCTATGGAAGGTCTTCGTCTTGACATCGTCACTCCCGACAAGGTCGTTCTCCAGGAAGAAGTCGATTACGTGGGCGCCCCCGGCGTTTCCGGCGAATTCGGCATCCTGCCCGGCCATGCCCCCATGCTTTCCGCCCTCAAGGTCGGTGCGCTGTTCTTCCGCAAGGGAGACAGGACCGTATGGACCTTCGTCTCCGGCGGATTCGCCCAGGTGTCGGACAACAAGGTCACGGTTCTGGCGGAATCCGCCGAGCTCGCCTCCGATATCGATGTGGAAAGAGCAGAACAGGCTAAGGCACGTGCCGAAAAGCGGCTTTCCGATCCTCAGCCTGATACGGATGTCGTCCGTGCCAGCCTTGCTCTGGCCCGAGCGGTAGCCCGTATAAGCGCTGCCAGACGCTAGTCTGTACGCTGACACAAATAAAAAGCCTCTCCCTCGGGAGAGGCTTTTTTATGGTGTTTAATGGGGCGTATAGAACCCGGTCACACGTCCTGTTTTGCCACTCTATGATGAAAAACGCCCCGATGAGGGGCGTTTCTGCTCGGCTGCGGATATGGATCAGCGTCCGAGAAGTTCAAGCGTATGGCATGCTCTGGCATGGCCATCCATACGGTGGAGGTGGTTGTTCAGCTGGAGGACGCATCCCGGACACTGTGCCGTGACGATGTCGGCGCCGCTTTTCAGTACGGCCTCTGCGCGGGCTTTTCCAAGCCCGTCGGCGACATCATGGTTTTTGAGGCTTGATCTGCCCCCGCCTCCGCAGCAGGATCCCGGATCAGGCCGTTCGACAAGCCGTCTCCAGGGCTCGGACGTCAGGCCGGCGCGAACGGCTCTGCCGCCAATGTGATCAAGTCTGAAGTGACACGGGTCGTGGACGGCTACGACAAGGGGATCCTCAGCAGTCACCGGGCGTCCGGCACGGGCGTGAAGCACGGCGGCCGGAAGAGCAGACGGAGCCCCCTGTTCATGAAGCGGAGATGTTTCGTCATGTCGGCGGATGAATGCCGCGGCATCGATGACCCGTTCGGAAATCCATGATGCCTCTCCGGAATATTCCCGCCTGAGTGTCCTGTGGCAGGTCGCGCACATCGTAAGGACGGGCATGTCTCCGCATGCGGTGAAGGCCTCGAGATTTGCGGCCTGCGCCTTCCCAAAGGCATCCCGGAATCCGCTCAGCTGTGCCGGAGCACCGCAGCAGGACTGTGCGGCCGGAATGTAGACCGTATAGCCCCGCGCCGTCAGCGCATCCACCACGGCAAGTGCGGCATCGATGTTGACGAGCCCTCCAAAGCAGCCGGTGAAGAGCGCCACATCTCCCTTGTAGTCGACCGATGCCTGGGAATCGATCCGCGCAGGAAGGAGGTCATGGATCGAGCGGGGAGCAAGTGCGGGTATGCTGCGCTTGCCGGCGAGCCCTTCCAGAAAGTCAGGCATGTGCCGGATGCTTCCGCACCCGTCGAGTCTGAGGAGCTTCTGGAGGATGCGTGCGGCCTTCAGCGACTTTGCAAGAAGCGCGCGGTTGGGGAGGAGGGCGGTGGTTACGAAACGCTCGAGCCTTCGTGCAGCACTCAGAGGACCTGTCCCCATGGCCAGCCGGGCATCGAGGATGATCTGGGCTCCGTCGACGCCCTTTGCGCATATTTCCGTGCAGGCGAGGCACTGCAGGCAGCCCGCGATGCTTTTCCTGTAGCGTTCGCCCGGCCCCATTGTTTCCACCAGATGATGCCTGTAGCTGGGGCAGACGCTGAGGCAGCGCCCGCAGTATTCACATGATGGGCTGTTCATCCTAGCGCTCCAGCTTGCCCGGATTCATGATTCCATAGGGGTCGAACAGGCGGCATATGCCGCGCATGATGCGCATCTGCTCGTCACCGAGCTGCATGGGCATGTATTCCTTCTTTTCAAGTCCGATGCCGTGTTCACCGCTGATGGAGCCGCCGAGTTCGAGGACGGCCCTGGTGGATGCGTCGCAGAACGCCCTGTAGGCTGCGGCC
>JAKSQA010000192.1 GCA_024404335.1 Mailhella sp. | reverse complement strand
GCGGAATATTGTACTTCGTCCGGTATGCCGGAGATGGAATACGGGAAGGAATCCTCCGAACGCAGTGAAGACGTCATTGAGCTGCTTGACATCGTCGAAGAGCACGGATCCGCTGAGGAGCAGCTCATAGACCTTTGTGACATACTCGAGGTCGGTTCCGTCGGATCGGATGCGTCGGCGCCGGGCGGCGAAGGCGGATCCTCCAGCCTCGCTTTCGATATTCCCTCCGATATTCCCGTCTCCGGATCCTCCCTTGTACATCCCGCCGACGGCCTGGCCGTTCTTGAGGATGCCCCCCTTGCCGGCAGCCTTTCCTTTGACGGGCCTTTCCCCGCGGAAAAGGAGCCTGAGGCCCTGCGCCTCGACGAGGAGAACGCCGCTTCCGGACAGGGCTGCGCCCCTCTTGTCTTTGATGCGGACCGGATTCCGAAGACGCCGAAGGATGCCGTGCCGGCCGCTTCCGCGCATGACGGGAAGATTCCTTCCGGGGAATCCGGCGAGCACAGGCCGTCCCTTGAGGAAAGGCTCGATGCTGTTTCGGCGGAGATACGCGGGCTTTCCCGCCGTGTGGACGAGATGGACCGCCAGCTTGCCCAGCAGATAGCCGACGCCGGAGCGATGTTCCTCAACGATGTCTCCGTAAGGCTCGGCATCGAGGAAATGGTGAGCCGCATGCTGGATGTCAGGCTTCCTGAGGGAGAGCCTGCAGGCGCCGCATCCTCTCCGGAGGCATCCTCCGATACCGGACTGTCGGCGCTGCGTGATGAGATAGCCGCCATAAAGGGCAGGCTGGATATGCTTTCCGCAGATATCGAGCAGTCCGCCACGGGCGCAGCCGCCCGCGTCATCCGGGAAGAGATTTCCGCACTCAGGCTCGAATAGCCGCAGAATGTCCCAAGTCGGGATTCCCTTCCTGCCCGGTTTTCGGGCGGGCTGCTGGCGTGCGGCCCGGAGGAGGGGATGGATGAGCAAATTCCTATCAGGAGATTCATATATGAGTTCGTACCAGACCGGTCAGATCATCGAGGCCCGCTGCACCCGCTGCAGGGATGTGACGGGGCATAATATCATGGCGTGCGTCGACGGCGTTCCGGTGAAGGTGGAGTGTCGCGCGTGCGGCAGCGTCCACAAATATGCCGCTCCGGTTCAGCGTGCCCCCGAACGCAGGGAGAAGGCCGTACGCATCAAGGCCGGTTCCGACAGGGGCACGGCCGTCGAGGCTGCTGTGAAGCGTTCCGCCGCTGCTGAGCAGGTCCGGGCCGCCGCAGCCCCGAAGCCGGTGTCGAAAAGCGAGCAGAAGGCCGTCATGAAGGCGGAGCAGGCGGAAAAGGACTGGAAGGCCGTCGTGGACCGCATAGCGGCCGAGCCCGTTCCCTATGCCATGGATGCCTCTTTCAGCCTCGGGACGCTTGTCATGCATCCCGTCTTCGGCCTCGGAGCCGTCGTGGAGCTGCTTCCGCCTGACAAAATGGATGTGCTGTTCCGCGAAGGGCCCAAACGCCTGCGCTGCGCGCTCGAAAAATAGGAGCAAAGCCGTTTTTTTGCTTGCATCCGGGCGGCAATCGGGCACAATACCTGTAAAAGGAGCGTCTGCGGAGGGACTATGTTCGTTTTAGCCAATCTAGTGACGACGGTAGCCGGACTGCTGGAGTTCGTCATCAACTTCTACATGTTCGTCATCATCGTCGCAGCGTTCCTCGGATGGGTCAATCCCGACCCGTACAACGTCATCGTGCGCACGCTGA
Source organism: Mailhella sp. (assembly GCA_024404335.1). Taxonomy (GTDB): domain Bacteria; phylum Desulfobacterota; class Desulfovibrionia; order Desulfovibrionales; family Desulfovibrionaceae; genus Mailhella. Next base: position 1,115 of record JAKSQA010000192.1, on the reverse strand, counting down.
AGGCGGCTACGGAGCCGGTGTTCTTCCGGATCCGCAAGTATCTGCCCTTCGTGATGGTCAACGGCTTCGACATGTCGCCCATCGTCGCGCTGCTGGCGCTGCAGCTCGTCAACGGAGTCATCGTCCGGTCCCTTCTTCAGCTGGGGCTGAGACTCGCCAATTAGAAAATACGGGGGAGCCGCCTGCGGCTACTCTGACACCCCAAAGCAATGGAGTATGTGCCATGGAAGAACGTGATCTGAAGATCGTGGAACAGTATGGGGATTCCGATCCTGAACTCAAGGCCCTCTGGGAAGAGCATGCCCTCTATGAGAAGCAGCTGGCCAAGTTCGAGGAAAAGCCCTATCTGACCCCTTCGGAAGAGCTTGAGATGAAGACCCTCAAGAAGCAGAAGCTCGACGGAAAGACCCGCCTTGCCGCCGCTCTTGACAAGTATCGCAAGTAGCCGACCCCATGCCCCGCTCCGGCGGGGCTTTTTTTTGCCCTTTCACCGGATTTGATACGAAATTGTTTCATTGTCGATGACGCTGCGGCCCTGCATGGCGCCTGACAGCCTTTTCTTGCCATTTCATCGAATTAATGGAATGTTTTGCGTCCGGGCTCGCAAGGCCCTTTTTCCCGTAAGGCGGGCGTGCGCCGCTGGCGTACGCGTCTGCAATTCTTAAAGCGAGGCAAGCATGGCTAATATACGCAGCACCTATGCCGACGGCGTCGGATTCTACGGCAAGGAAGATCCCCGTGAGCTCGTGGAGCGCTTCGGCTCTCCCCTGTATGTCTATAACGAGAACATCCTCCGCCGCTGCTGCGGGGATCTGAACGGACTCTCCTCCCTGCCCGGATTCAAGGTCAACTATTCCGCCAAGGCCAACACGAATCCGGCCCTTCTCAGGATCATCCGCTCCGAAGGCTGCGTCGTCGACGCCATGAGCCCGGGCGAACTCCACCTGAACGAGCTCGCCGGCTTCACTTCCGACGAGATCACCTATGTCTGCAACAACGTAAGCTCCGAAGAGCTGCGCCGCGCGGCCGAGCACGGCTGCGTCGTCAGTGTGGACTCCCTCGCGCAGCTGGAGCTGTTCTGACGTACGAATCCCGGCGGCCGTGTCATGGTGCGT
>JAKSQA010000191.1 GCA_024404335.1 Mailhella sp. | reverse complement strand
CACATTCTTTCGCCGTTATTAAACATGGAACAAAAATATACTGTAGTTCTACATGGTTGCATCAAGGCATATCTTGACAAAACCGTACGGCGGATATACATCCTTTCGATGTAATGCCTACCCCGAAAGGGGACCGGCAAACACAACCGTATTTCAACCTGTTACAAAAGCACGAGGCTTGCAAAACATGAAGAAGACGTTCGCTGCTCTCCTCTCCGCCGCCGTGATCCTCACCGGCGCCCTCACCGCCGAGGCCAAGGTCACTCTCAAGGTCGCCAACTCCGGTCCCGATGTCCCGGCGAACCGCACCGTCTGCGCCGCAGACGTGTATGCCGACTATGTAAAGAAGGCCACCAACGGCGAACTCGAGCTTGTTTTCTACCACGGCGGCAAGCTCGGCGGCGAAGCGGAAGCGATGGAAGGCATCCAGATGGGCACCATCGACATGGGCACCCTTACCAGCGGACCCGCCGCCAACTTCTTCCCCCAGACCATGGTGTTCGACATCCCCTACCTCATCAGCAGCAACGCCGCCGGCTGGGAATTCTACAAGTCCGACTTCATCGCCAAGCTCCGTGAAGACTTCTGCAAGAAGACCGGCATGCGCATCCTCGCCATCGCCGAGCACGGCTACCGCCACTTCACCTCCAACAAGGCCGAACTGAAGACGCCTGCCGACTTCAAGGCCCTCAAGATGCGCGTGATGGAGAACCCCGCCCACATGGCCATGACCAAGGGCCTCGGCGCGACCCCCACCCCCATCTCCTACGGTGAACTCTACATGGCCCTCCAGCAGGGCGTTGCCGACGGCATGGAATGCCCCATCGCCAACATCCATGACCACAAGTTCTATGAAGTGCAGAAGAGCATGGTCCTCGACGGCCATCTGTATGGCCCCCTGCTCATCATGATCAACAACGACAAGTTCGAAGGCCTCTCCAAGCCCATGCAGGAAGCCCTCATCAAGGGCGCCGACCTCTTCTGCACCGTGCACGCCGGCATCACCGCCGTCGGTGATGCGGCCGCCCTCAAGACCATGTCCGACAAGGGCATGAAGATCTACCAGCCCACCGCCGAAGAGCAGAAGCAGTACCGCGCCTCCGCCCAGCCCGCCGCTCTCGAGGTCATCTCCAAGAAGGCCGGCAAGGAATATGTCGAAGGCGCCGTCAAGGCCGCCGACGAGGCCGCTGCCAAGGTCGCCGGCAAGGAACAGCAGATTCTCGAAGCCTGCATGAAGGAAGCCCAGGATCTCGTCAAGGCCGCCCGCGGCAACTGATCCTTCCCTTCCCCAGCTTTCAGCTCCCGGAAAGGGCTCTGCCCCTTTCCGGGGCGATTTGTTTCCTGAACCACGGCACGGTCTTTTGCAGGAGGCTCCGCCCCCGGCTTTTTCCCGTGCCGAACCTGCATGAAATCCGCGGCCATCCGCAATGGTCCGCTTCCTGGGGTCGCCGAATGAAAAACGTCATGACGCTGCTATCGCTGCACATCAACAGGCTGGTGAACCTTCTCATGAAGATCAGCCTGTGGGCCGGAATCGCCCTCTCCATCATTATGACTCTGGCCACGCTGGGCCAGGTCTTCTGCCGCTTCACCAATCTGTTCACATTCGAAACCAGCGAAGAGATCGCCCGCTTCAGCATGTGCTGGATGGCCATGCTCGGCAGCGCCGTCGCCCTCCGGCAGGGGCGCCACCTCGGCGTCCGCCTGCTCGTCGATCGTCTGCCCCATGGCGTCTACGACCGTTTTCTCGCCCCCCTCATCCATCTTGTCATGCTTGCCCTTTTCGTCATGATCATCGTCAAGGGCTGGGCCTTCTGCATGCGCGGCGCACACCAGGTATCACCTGCGCTCGACCTCCCCATGATCTACGTAGGCGGCTTCCTCATGGCGCTCAACGTCGTTGCCGACATGCTTCAGGACAGGTTCCCCACAGAGGCCGGATCCAACGCAAGCATCGCGAGCACGGTCATGGAAGACATGGCCGAAGTCGCTGCGGAATGCGAGAATCCCGCAGTCAGCATTTTCGATCCCATCCACAACCCCTCCGATGATGAGGATGAAGGGAGGAAGCCCGAATGATAACCCTCATCTGCAGCGTCTTCCTCATCACGCTCTTCCTCGGCTTCCCCGTCGCGCTCTGCCTGGCCCTGACGGCCACGGCCGGCCTGCTCTTCCATGATACGCCCCTGCTCGTCATCGTGCAGCGCATGTTCCAGGGCTTCAACTCCTTCTCGCTTCTCGCCGTACCGTTCTTCGTCCTCGCAGGCGAGCTCATGAACAAATGCGGCATAACTCAGCGGCTTATCGACTTCTCCTACATGCTCGTCGGGCGCATTCCCGGCGGGCTGGCGCATGCCAACATCGCCGCCTCCATGTTCTTCGGCGGCATCAGCGGATCAGCCGTGGCCGACACAGCCGCCATAGGATCCATCATGGTTCCGGGCATGGTGCGCAACGGCTACGACGCCGGATTCAGCGCCGCCGTGACCGCCGCATCCTCGACCATGGGCCCCATCATCCCCCCGTCGATCCTCATGGTCATCATGGGCGTCACCACAGGCATGTCCATCGGCGGCCTGTTCGTGGCAGGCATCGTTCCCGGCCTGATGCTCGGCATCGGCATGATGATCTACAGCTACATCGTCTCCCTACGGCACAACTACCCCAGGGATCCCCGCCCCATGACGCTCCGCCGCTTCATGCGCGGCGTCAAAGAGGCCGGCCCGGCCCTGCTTGCTCCCGGCATCATCATGGGCGGCATCATGTTCGGCATCTTCACCCCCACGGAAGCCGCCGCCGTCGCCGTGCTCTATGCCCTTCTGCTCGGCTTCTGCTACAGGTCGCTCCATCTGAAGGACCTGTACGA
>JAKSQA010000190.1 GCA_024404335.1 Mailhella sp. | reverse complement strand
GCGCGCCATGAGAGCAGGCGATAAGGTACGGGGGATCCGGAGGATTGGGGTTGCAATGGAAGCTCCCTGCAGGGGATGTGTCTGATCCGCTGCATGAGCGGATAGGAATCGGGCATCGGGCTGATGCATTGACGGAAAAGCCGGCGTATTCCTGACGGTACAGGATAGCGCATGGCGGGGGAGAGGGCAATAAATTGGTTGCCACGGCAGGCGATAGTGCATACGATGACGGCTCGCTGTCACAGGCGCAACCAGTTCACCCGAAAGCGGAGGGGATGGGCAATGGCGGAAACCATGCCTAAGCACATAGCCGTCATCATGGACGGCAACGGCCGATGGGCCGCGGCGCGGGGGCTCTCCCGTTCCCAGGGGCATCTTGCCGGAGTAGAGGCGGTGCGCACCCTGGTGCGTGAGTGCCGCACGATGGGGATTCCCTATGTCACGGTCTACGCGTTCTCCAGGGAGAACTGGCAGCGCCCCAAGACGGAGGTGAGCTTCCTCTTCGACCTCTTCCTGCGCTTCATACGCGAGGAGCTTCCCGAGCTCCTGAGGCAGGACATACGCCTCGCCTTCATGGGCGAGAAGTCCGATCTGCCCTTTGCTGTGCGCCAGGTCATGCAGCTCGCCGAGTCGAAGACCGCGGGCTGCGCATCCATGACGCTGACCATAGCTCTGAACTATGCCGGGCGTGAGGAGATACTCTCCGCCGTGCGCCGCGCCGTCGCCGACGGCGTGCCTGCGGATTCGCTTACGGATGAGCGCCTCCGCTCGTACATGTACGCGCCGTGGCTGCCCGACCCCGACCTCATCATACGGACGAGCGGCGAGCTCAGGCTGAGCAACTTCCTGCTCTACCAGGGCGCCTATTCGGAACTCTATTTCAGCGATGTGCTCTGGCCCGACTTCGGGCCGGCCGAGCTGCAGGAAGCCCTGCGGAGCTACGCATCCCGCACCCGCCGTTTCGGCAAAACCGACGCACAGATACAATCGGGGGAATAGGATATGGAAACGATGCTCTCTGCCGTGATCCACGGCGTTGTCGAAGGCCTCACGGAGTTCCTTCCCGTGTCCTCCTCCGGCCATCTCGTCAGCACCTCGTCGCTTCTGGGGCTTACGGGCGAACGCTCGGCCACCTTCGACGTCGTGATCCAGGTGGGTGCCATCCTTGCGGTGGCGGTGCTCTACTGGAGGAAGTTCCTGGGCATGCTCTTCCCGAGCTGCAGCTCATCCCTGAAGAGCGGGTCATCCCTTTCGGGCCTGCACGGGATATGGATGCTCATCCTCACGAGCCTCCCCGCCTCCGTGCTGGGCCTGCTGCTGCACAGCACCATAAAGTCGCTCTTCACGCCGGTCTCCGTCGCGCTGGCCCTCTTCTGCGGCGCTCTGCTCATGCTGGCCACCGAATACTATATGTCGAAGCACCGCGGCAGCGGAGCGGAAGGCGCCTCCATGGACGAGATCACCGCAAAGCAGGCCCTCGGCATCGGCGTCTTCCAGTGCCTGGCCCTGTGGCCCGGGTTCTCCAGGTCGGCCTCCACGATCATAGGCGGCATGTTCCTCGGGCTTTCCCGCAAGGGCGCTGCCGAATACTCCTTCGTCGCCGCCGTGCCGATCATCTGCGCCGCGGCGCTGTACGACATGCTCAAGAGCTTCAGCCTCTTCACCGCGGCCGACATCCCCGCCTTCCTCGTCGGCTCGGCGGTGGCGTTCGTCTCCGCGGTCATCGCCATACGCACGTTCATCGCGCTTCTGGCCCGGTTCGACCTCAAGCCCTTCGCCCTGTACCGCATCCTTCTCGTCATACCCGTGTACCTGTTCATGGTGCGCTGACGCTCCGGCTTCGGCGGACGGCAGATATGGAAAATCCCCCGGAACTGCGGTTCCGGGGGATTCTGCGTCTTCTATCCGCCGCCATGCGTGCCGGGGAACGGGCGGGCGTTCCGCAGGGCGGCCTGAAGAGGCCGCCGCATGGCATCCGGGGGCGGCGCGGCTACTTGCCGCCGTCGTCGCCGACCTTGAGGGCCGCGAGGAAGGCCTCCTGGGGAAGCTCCACGTTGCCCATGCGCTTCATGCGCTTCTTGCCTTCCTTCTGCTTCTCAAGCAGCTTCCTCTTTCGGGAGATGTCGCCGCCGTAGCATTTTGCGAGGACGTCCTTGCGGTAGGCCGAGACCGTCTCGCGGGCGATGACCTTGTTGCCGATGGCGGCCTGGATGGCCACCTCGAACATCTGCCGCGGAATGGTGCGCTTGAGCTTGAGCGCCAGGGCACGGCCGTAGGGGTAGGCGTTGTCCTTGTGGACGATGACGGCGAGGGCGTCGACAGGCGCGCCGTTGAGGAGGATGTCGAGCTTGACGAGGGAGGATTCGCGGTAGTCGATGGGGGTGTAGTCCATGGAGGCGTAGCCGCGCGTGCCCGACTTGAGCTTGTCGAAGAAGTCGAAGACGATTTCGGCGAAGGGCATCTCGTAGGTGATCACCGCGCGGTTGGAGGTGATGAACCCGAGGTTCTTCTGGATGCCGCGCTTCTCTTCGCAGAGCTTGAGCACGTTGCCCACGAACTCGGTGGGCACATGGATGTCCATGCTCACATAGGGCTCGTAGACGGCCGTGATCTTGGAGCCGTCGGGGAACTTCGCCGGGTTGTCGATGGTGAGGGTGGCGCCGTCGGTGGTGACGACCGGGTAGATGTCGGAGGGCGCCGTGGCGATGAGCTCCACCTGGAACTCGCGCTCGAGGCGCTCCTGGATGATCTCCATGTGGAGCAGGCCGAGGAAGCCGCAGCGGAAGCCGAAGCCCAGAGCCGACGAGGTCTCGGGCTCGTAGGAGAAGGCCGCGTCGTTGAGCTGGAGCTTCTCGAGGGCGGTCTTGAGGTTCTCGTAGTCGGCGGCGT